>JAHDGC010000028.1:11948-20658 GCA_020627865.1 Saprospiraceae bacterium
AAAAGGAAAAGGTTTTTGTGCTTATAGCCATCAGAAACAGTCAGATAATGATTGTATTTCTGGTGGCTTTTTTTATCGGAAAAGTTATCATGCTTTTTTTTGTGAAAATTTTAAGAAAAAAATCTTGATACTTTATGGAGAAAAGTAAGTCATATATAAAGGGGGCTTTATATAAAAAATCATAATCATGAAATAGAATTTTATTTTTTTTAATATGCAAAAAACGACGGATATTTGGTTGAAAGGTCACATGTAGCAATAAAATTACATGCCAAAATAACATATTTTAACTAAAATGTTGCGTTTTTTTATAACTTATCCTTAGGGTAATCCTTCAGCAGTATCATTGTTTTGTTTTATATTTTTTTTTTGAAATAAATTAGGATACTTCTTTTTTATAAAGGAATTTTTTTATATCTTAGCCCACTTAAGACCCTCTTAAAATCTTGGTATTAATAAAAATACTATATCCGTTCCAAAAATTTAAGTAAGACCTAACCTTATCCAAACTCAAATGATGGACAATAACTCCATTATAAGGAAGCATTTTTAACACTAATATTTTGAAATAAAATATATTTAATTTTTGTTTAATATTTGATTATTGACTATAGTAATGCTTTACTTTTTTATGTAATGAATTACGAATAGGTTTAATAACTATGTGTATGTTTTTTTTAATTACTTTGAATAATTTTGTTCTGGAATTTTAAAACAATTAATTATGAAAAGACTCGGACGCGTATACCTTGAGAACCACGTCAAGCGAATACGCAGGTGCTGTTTAGCACTACTCATCCCGCTTCTCTGGTCGCAGGGGATTATGGCGCAACCATGTGCGGCGGGACTTTCTTCAACCAACGGAGACGAGAACTGTCCGCCTGAAATTGCGATTACAGGCATCTTCAGTTCTAATATCTCTGGTTGGACTTCCTTTCCGACAGATGGGATAAATTATTTATCTTGTTTGGACTGTTTGCAGCCGGAGTTTAATTACACCGGTGCACCAATTACCGATTGTAGTGGCCAGGAATTTACATTCTTTTTAAGTACAGATTGTAGCCCTGATGTTTTCACGACGTTTACCCTTTACCCTGCTCCCAGTGGGACAATGGATCTGGCTTGCAACGGAGACGCTGCAACGCTAACTTTTGTCCCCGACCTGATTTGTGCGAACTATTCTTATCAATGGAAAGATGCGGCTGGCAACCCAGTTACGGGTAGTGGTACTACTTTTACCGTAGACCCTGCCGATGACCAGCTTTATTCGATTATGGTGATGAACAATGATTTGCCGGCTTCGTGCTCGCCTTTCGTCATTTCAGAGGTTGCCTCCTGTTGCACTTTGGATGTTGATTGTTCGGCTTTGGAAAACATCACTGTTCAGTGTGATAATGATCCGCTGCCAGCTCCTACACCAGCTTTAGTTAGTGTCTTAGGTGCTTGTGGCAATACCACTATCACGACCAATGACGTCACTATTGCTGCTGGAAACGGTTGTGCGAGTGATCCAACCGTAATCGAACGTATCTACACGGTTACCGATGATAACGGAACACCGGGTGATTCTAGTGATGATACTACTGTAGATTGTACACAAACCATTACCATTGGTGATTCTGAAGGGCCTGAAATTACACATGCGCCTACTGACCTTACGGTAGAGTACGGAGATGATGTGGAAGATTCTTTCGAGGCTTGGTTGAATTATCATGCTTATGCGGATGCCTCCGATGACTGTGGTGGTGACCTCATGTGGTTAATTAATACACCTGATCCAGCTATCCAATATGGATGTGCTTGTACGGGTTCCGGAACTGTATTGTTCTCGGCGGTTGACCAATGTGGAAATGCTACTGATTTTACGGCTGTCTTCTATGTTGAAGATACGACCGCGCCTGTTATCGAAGAGGATGCGAATAATGAAACTATCCAATGTGCCGGAGATGACTACAGTGCTGCTTTCCAAGCATGGCTGAATAGTCACGGTGGTGCAACGGCTTCAGATGATTGTGATGTCATCTGGACAACTGACCCGCCTAATCCGCAACTGGAAGATGGTTGTGGGAATACGAGTAACACGGTAGTTACATTTGTGGCTTCCGATGATTGTGGAAACTTTGCGACCACTACCGGACGATTCCGCGTGGTAGATACCGAAGTCCCACAATGGACAAGTATTCCGCAAGACATTACCATTGGATGTGATGACGAAATTGTTTTTGATACACCTGTAGCTACGGATCTTTGTAGCGAACCTGTTATTGATTACGTCGATGTAGAAACGCCAGGAAGTTACTGTGATGGTTCTTATACCATTACCCGTACTTGGACGGCTCGCGACGGTTGTCAATGGGAAGCTACCGAGATTTCGCAAACAATTACATTGATTGATGATGAAGGACCAAGTATCACTGCTGTTCATCCTCTACTGATTGGATTGAGTGATTATGATACCTTGACTTTCGAATGCGACAATATGACCGTATTCTCACCCTCTGATTTTACAGCTGTAGATAACTGTGACCCAGATCCGCAAATGTGTATGGTGGATCCGGTTATTAGTTCTATTGGTTGTGAAGATGGTGTTAGCGTTCAGATGTTATGTACCTGGATTGGTAAAGACGTTTGTGGCAACAACACAGATTTCAATGTGATTATAAACATTGTAGATACGACGCCTCCAGTTATTTCAGATGTTCCGGTTGACCAAACCATCGAGTGTGGGGAAGATCCGGACTTCGACGATAACCCGCCAACGGCAGAGGATAATTGTGATGACGATCTGGAAATTACCTATGTAGATACAGAGTCTAATGTCGGTTGTGATTTTACATATACCAGAACTTGGACCTTTACTGATGATTGTGGCAATTTTGCTACAGCAACACAGAATTTCCATTTCACCGATAATACCTTACCTGAGTTTACTTTCGTTCCGGACGATCAAACCATTTCTTGTACAGATAGTGTTGCTTTTGGTGATGCTATCGCAACGGATGATTGCACTGATGTAATGATTATGATTCAGGATATGACAGGGTCGGGTACTTGCTTGACTAGTCATACCAGAGTTTGGACGGCTACAGATGGTTGTGGAAATACGGCTACGGCTTCACAGACGATTACGGCTGTGGATGATGTAGCACCGACTTTCACTTTTGTACCTGAAGATGAAACCGTAGCTTGCGGAGATGATATCCTTTTTGGAACTCCAATGGCGATGGATAACTGCTCTAATGTTGACCTAACTTTCGAGCAACAGATTACCGGTTCTGGAAGTTGTATCACCAGCTATGTCCGTACTTGGACTGCGACGGATGCCTGTGGCTTAACGGCTACTGCTTCCCAGACCATCATGGCTGTTGATGATATTGCGCCTACCTTCACTTTTGTTCCTGCGGACGAAACAATTGATTGTGGCGAAACCGCTGTTTTCGGAACACCGGAAGTCATTGATAATTGCTCTGATATCGTGTTAACTTTTGTTGAAGAAACTACAGGTTCTGGAAGTTGTATTACAAGCTATGTCGGTACTTGGACGGCTACGGATGGTTGTGGTTTGAGCACTACTGCTACACAAACCATTTCTGTGTCTGAGAACGTCGCGCCTGTATTTACTTTTGTACCACAAAACAGTATACTTGAATGTGGGGAAATCGCTACTTTCGGTACACCTACTGTTAGCGATAGTTGTGGAGAGGTTACATTAGTTTCTTCTGACATGAGCATGGTTGACGGATGTACAGAAACCTTTACCCGTATCTGGACAGCAACGGATGCCTGTGGCTTGAGTTCAACGGCTGCACAAACCCTTAGCCGTACGGATGATGGTATGCCAGCATTCGCAGCTATACCTTCAGACATTACGATGAGTTGTGGAGCGATACCGCAGTTCGATAATCCTCAAGTCTCCGGTACTTGTGGCGATGTAGATGTTACCTTCGCAGATATGGAGATTGCTAATGACAATTGCGAAACTAGTTATGTCCGTACATGGACAGCTACCAGCGTTTGCGGGATGACTGCAACAGCAGTGCAAGCTATCGTCACGGTTGATGATAATGCACCAGCTTTTGTGAACTTCCCTGATGATGTTACTATTGATTGCGAAGAAACGCCTGTATTTAGCTCGCCTTCTTACAGTGATCTTTGTAGCACGGATGTTTCCCTGACTTTTGTAGACGAGTTTAGTTCTACGGGTTGTGGATTTACACATATCCGTACTTGGACTTTGGAAGATGATTGTGGCAACATGACTTCTGCTACTCAGACGATTACTACAATTGACAATACTGCTCCAGCTTTCGATTTCGTACCTGACAACCTAATGTTAGGCTGTGGCGAAACTGGAATGTTTGGAGAGGCCATCGCTTCTGATAACTGTGGTAACGTAACCTTGACTTTTGAAGATTACGACCAGGGTGGTTCCCTATACTGGGGATTTGACATTACCCGTACTTGGACGGCAACGGACGAGTGTGGTAATACCGCTACGGCTAGCCAGAACATGTGGATAGATGGAGACCAAACCGCTCCGGTATTCACTGCTGTTCCAGCGGCACAAGTTTTTGATTGTGATGATCTAATCATCATTGGAGAAGCTACTGCGGAAGATGATTGTAGCGATGCTGCTAATCTTACTCTTACTTTTGTTGACGAACAAACTGGTGACGATTGTACGGCCGGTTATGAAATTATCAGTACTTGGACGGTTACTGATGAAGCGGGTAATACCGCAACGGCTTCTGTAACGATTGTGGTGGTTGGACCAACAGCATTAGAGTTCGCATATATCCCTGCTGACAGGGTTGATGCTTGTGACGAAGTTGCTGATTTTGGAATGCCAATCACGAATACGAAATGTTCAGGCGGTGCGACGATGACGTACGAAGATGAAATGATCGAAGGAGATTGTAACAGTTCTTACCAACTGACGAGAACATGGACAGCATCTGATGCATGTGGTGGCTTAGCGACTTGTGCGCAAACCATTACGGTACAGGATGTAGAAGCGCCTGTTTTTGCACAAATTCCTGAAGATGCAACGGTAAGCTGTGTGGATGCTGCTTTATTCGGAACGCCGATAGCAGCGGATAACTGTAGCAGTAGCGTGGAGGTCACTTTTGAGGACAACACCATTGTGAACGGTTGCACAGAAACCAGAACCCGTACTTGGACGGCTGTTGATGAGTGTGGCAATGTAAAAGTTGCAGCACAAAACATCACCATAGCTGACCTTGAAGCACCTGTCTTCACGCAAATTCCTGAAGATCAATTCTTGACTTGTGGCGAAGCTGCTGAATTCGGAACACCGACAGTAACGGATAACTGTAACAGTAATGTAGCTCTTACTTTCGAGGACAATACGACTGTTAACGGTTGTACAGAAACCAGAACGCGTACTTGGACTGCTGCTGATGCTTGTGGCAATGCAAAACTTGCAACACAAACCATCACTGTAGTAACAGATCTTGATGCGCCTGTTTTCACGCAAGTACCTGAAGATCAATTCTTGACTTGTGGCGATGCTGCTGCTGAATTCGGAACGCCGACGGTAGCAGATAACTGTAGCAACGATGTGAACCTTACTTTTGAGGACAACACAACTGTTGACGGTTGTACAGAAATCAGAACGCGTACTTGGACTGCTGCTGATGCTTGTGGCAATGCAAAACTTGCAACACAAACCATCACTTTAGTAACAGACCTTGCTGCACCTGTTTTCACACAAGTTCCTGAAGATCAAGTCTTGACCTGTGGCGAAGCTGCCCAATTCGGAACGCCGATGGTAGCAGATAACTGTAGCAGCGATGTTGCCCTTACTTTTGAAGACAACACGACTGTTAATGGTTGCACAGAAATCATGACTCGTACTTGGACGGCTGCTGATGCTTGTGGCAATGTAAAACTTGCTACACAAACCATTACCCGCATGGATCAACTTACTCCTGAGTTTGTTTTCGTTCCGGCCGATCAAACATTGGCTTGTGGCGAAACGCCAGATTACGTTGCTGCCGAAGCAACAGACGATTGCTCTAATGTTACCGTAACATATGAGGACATCGAATCTGGTGTAGATTGTGCAGAAAGCAAGACTATCCTTCGTCGCTGGACGGCTACGGATGCTTGTGGTAATGTTGCCATCGCTAGCCAAACCATTACGATGCCACAAGATGTAACTGCGCCAGTGTTCAGTTTTGTTCCGCAAGACATGAACATCAACTGTGGAGAAACAATGCCAGAAATGGCAGCGGTTGCCGATGACAATTGCAGCGATGTAAACTTGGTGTATAACCTTGAAATCATCGAAGCAGCTTGTTCTAAGCAATACATCCGCTCTTGGACAGCTACCGATGCCTGTGGTAATGCGACACAAGCAACACAAGTGATTACCGAAACGGATAACGAAGCGCCTGCTTTTGTTGCTGTAGCGAATAATCAAAGTGTACTTTGTGGAGAAGCCATCGAATTTGCGACACCTGAATTTACAGATAACTGCGGTACGGCGACGATTACATTTGCAGATGAAACCACAGCAGGAAACTGCGAGAATGGTCAGTCTTATGATGTAACCAGAACTTGGACACTTATGGATGCTTGCGGCAACACCGTTTCTGCAAGTCAAACCATTACAGTGCTTCCTGCCAGTACGGCGATTGCTTTCACCGATGTACCGAGTTCCTTAAGCTTGTCTTGTGGACAAACAGTTGCATTCGGTACGCCTCAGTATTTCTCTAATTGTTTCGGAAACGTTTCGTTGACGCACAATGATGAGGTCATTACTGAAGGTTGTATGGAAGTACATACCCGTACATGGACGGCTACCGATGCGTGTAATAACGCTATATTGGCAAGTCAAACCATTACCGTTGTAGATGACGTTGCTCCGATTTACGCGGACAACTTGTCTGACTACGCTGTTACTTGTAATGAAAGTATTGTATTCGGTACGGCACAAGCTTCTGATAATTGTGGTGCAGTAAACCTTTCCTATGAAGATAGTGAAATGATTGTTGGCTGCAATACCGTTTATACCCGTACTTGGATTGCGATTGATGCTTGTGGTAATGAAAGTTACAAGAATCAAAACATCACGCTTGAAGATAATGTTGCTCCTCAATTCATGGACCTTGTTGAAACTTCAACAATTACCTGTGAGGAAAATGTTGACTTCGTGAGCATGAATGCTATTGACGATTGTAGTGAAGTTACTGTTGCCTTTGAGGATAACGTAACAACCAGTGGTTGTGTGACAACACATACCCGTAGCTGGACAGCCACAGATGCCTGTGGTAATGTTGCTGTTGCCCAACAAGTCATTAACGTAGAGGACAGGGAAGCACCTGTTTTCCTTACGACACTGGATCAAGCCGTAGTCAATTGCGGAGAATCTGTTGAGTTTACAACACCAGAAGTAGCGGATAACTGCAGCAGTGCAGCCCTCACTTTTGAAGATATTGTCTTGGCAGATGACTGCGATGAAATACATACCCGTACGTGGACTGCTGTTGATGGTTGCGGCAACGTTGCCCAGACACAGCAAGTCATCCGTGTAGAAGATACGTCAGCGCCTGTATTCAGCAACCTTATTGCAGAGGGTACAGCCGAGTGTGGAGAAATTATCAATTTCACCCCACCTTCGATCACTGATAATTGTAGTATGATGGACATTACATTTGCAGATGAAATCGTTGAAACGCCAGGCTGTGCAACAGTACACGCCCGGATATGGACGGCTACGGATGCTTGTGGTAATGTTTCTACCGCACAACAATTCATCAGCGTTCAAGACAATATGGCTCCGGTACTTACCTACGTACCTACCGACGAAGTATTGGCTTGTGGCGAAGATGTCGCATTTGATACACCGGAATTTTCTGATAACTGTTCTGAAGTAAGCCTAGATTTTGTAGATGCTGATATCGCCGGAACAACACCGGGCGAATACCAGCGCGTCAGAACTTGGACCGCTTCGGATGCTTGTGGCAATCAAACAACCGCTGCTCAAACGTTCACGATTCTGGACGATGAAGCACCGGCTATTGCAGTCTTGTCTAACACTACGTTTGTATTCCCTGTTGAGGAATTCGATCGTAACTGGGAACCAGGATTCTACGCGATAGATGATTGCAGCAGCGTCGATGTAGTTGGCCCAGTTATTACCAAAGAATCTGTTTGTAATGGTATAAACTATACCTATACCTATACTGCAACGGATTTGGCCGGTAATACCGTAAGCCATACATACCTCGTCAATGTTGTGATGAATGATTGTGACGATAATGCAGTTGACCAGCCAGCAGGTATCGGTCTGGATGAGTTGCCGATTGAAGGAACACAATCCATTGTGATTTCTGATTTCATCATCGCTCCAAACCCAGTAACCGATCTAATGGTTGTAAGGTTCTCCAGCGACACCAACAATGTAGATGTAGAAATTACACTCTTCAATGCCTTGGGTCAAAGAGAACACACCTACCAGCACACCGCAGTTACAGGATTGAATAAATTACCCGTCAGGGTGGATCATTTGCCGAAAGGGAACTACTACGTTCGCCTCAAAGCTGGTGATACAATCATGACGCAGCAAGTAATGATTACACCTTAATTTTTTGAGTTGTAGTCTTAGATGATAAGAGGGATGTCCGAGGAATCGGGCATCCTTTTTTTCTTTGTTGAAGAACGTTCAATCAGGAATATCTTTCGG
>JAHDGC010000834.1 GCA_020627865.1 Saprospiraceae bacterium
GCTCTTAAGGTCATTACAAAAGCTTTCACTTTTTTGTCCAAAGAATTTTATATAATGGTAGGAACTAACGAACGGTTAATTGATGCCTTAAAAAATCATTTTGGGTTCAATAATTTCAAAGGTAACCAAGAAGAAATTATTCAAAGTATTCTTAATGGCAATAACACCTTTGTCATCATGCCAACAGGAGGGGGAAAATCACTTTGCTATCAATTGCCAGCGATATTAATGCCCGGCACAGCAATTGTCATTTCTCCGCTCATTGCCCTCATGAAAAATCAGGTAGATTCTATCCGAGGCTATAGCCAAAACGATGATATTGCTCATTTCCTCAATTCTTCCCTTACAAAAAGCCAGATCAAGAAGGTAAAAGAAGATATTAGTGCAGGAAAAACCAAATTGCTCTTCATTGCTCCAGAAACATTAACCAAAGAAGAAAATATCGAGTTTTTCAAAAGTGTAAGCTTATCTTTTGTTGCAGTTGATGAAGCGCATTGTATCTCTGAATGGGGTCATGATTTCAGGCCAGAATACAGGCGTATCCGGACAATGATTGACTCTATAGACAAGGAGATTCCTATTATTGCCCTTACGGCAACAGCTACTCCGAAAGTACGGGTAGATATTGTCAAAAACCTGAATATGGTTGATGTCAATAGTTTCATATCTTCCTTTAATAGGGATAATCTTTACTATGAAGTTAAACCTAAAAGGAAAAAAGATCAAACGTTCAAAAGCATTATCCAGACAATCAAATCTATATCTGGGAAATCAGGTATTATATATGTTCAAAGTAGAAAGTCTGCGGAAGAAATTGCTCAGGTGCTCAAGGTAAATGACATCAAAGCTGCTCCTTATCATGCAGGCTTAGATGCCAAAACCAGAACAAAAACCCAGGACGATTTCTTGATGGAAGAGGTGGATGTTATTTGTGCTACTATTGCCTTCGGTATGGGAATCGACAAACCGGATGTTCGCTTCGTCATCCATTATGATATTCCAAAAAGTATCGAAAATTATTATCAAGAAACTGGACGTGCGGGGCGTGATGGGCTTGAGGGTCGTTGCATTGCCTACTATTCTTATAAAGATATTCTCAAGCTGGAAAAATTCCTGCGGGATAAGCCTGTTGCCGAAAGGGAAATGTCTGCCCAACTGATGCAGGAGATCATGGCCTATTCCGAAACTTCTGCCTGCCGGAGAAGATTCTTGTTGCATTATTTTGGAGAACAATATAATGATGACAATTGTAATTCGATGTGCGATAACTGCCGCCATCCGAAAGAAGAAATTCCGGTGAAACAAGAAATACAACAAGCTTTGGGGGCCGTTAAATCATTGAAGGAAAATTATGGCATCAAGCCCATGGTCGATTTCGTTATTGGAAAAAATACCAAAGAAATTGTAGATTTTGGATTTGACCGACTAGAGCTTTATGGTGTTGGTAAAGAAAAAGATGAAAACTTCTGGAACTCTGTCTATCGTCAGGCATTACTGAATAATTTTCTGTACAAGGATATTGAAAATTATGGTTTGCTAAAACTCACCGACGATGGAAGAAGCTTTCTCAAAACGCCAAAGCCTATAAAAATTTCCTTAAACCACAACTTTGACAATTATGTCGAAGTGGAATCAACGAGCAACAAGTCTAATGTCCTAGATGAAGTATTAATAAAGATGCTTAAAGACTTGCGCAAGACGATTTCCAAGCAGAAGAATATTCCACCTTTCGTTATCTTCCAAGATCCATCATTGGAGGACATGGCTACACTCTACCCGATCACGATGGCCGATATGGCGAATGTATCTGGGGTAAGCAAGGGAAAGGCCCAACGTTATGGGAAACCCTTCGTGGAATTGATCAAACAATACGTAGAAGAAAATGACATCGAAAGGCCTACGGATTTTGTCGTCAAACAAGTAGCCAATAAATCCAAGATAAAGGTCAGCATCATCCAAGGTATTGATCGAAAAATTCCTCTAGGAGACATCGCCTCTTCCTGCAACCTTAAAATGGAAGAACTCATGGAAGAACTAAATGCGATTGTTGTCTCCGGAACCAAATTAAATATAGATTATTTTATAGAAGAGAATGTCGATGAATATTCCCGCGAAGACATTTACGATTACTTCATGGAAGCAGAGAATGATGACCCAGAGACAGCCTTTGTAGAGTTAAAGGAAGAGGACATTACCATTGAAGAAATTCAATTGGTAAGGATCAAGTTTCTATCGGAGATGGCAAATTAGCGGGATAGATACAAAACGAAACCATTGCTTCCTTTGGATAAATAAATACACCTATATACGGCTTGGTAGTTTACCAAGCCGTTTTCATTTTGATACTTCGCAATCATATTGTTATTTTATAATAAAGTAAAGGCGTAATACTTATGCCAATGGTAAAAATTCGTATGAAAATCGCAATCATAAACGGCCCGAACTTAAATTTATTAGGGAAACGGGAACCAGAAATCTATGGTACCCAGAGTTTTACAGCTTACTTTGAAAAGCTTAAAGAAAAATTTCAGGATGTGGAGCTTCATTATTTTCAATCTAACCACGAAGGTCAGCTCCTTGATTATCTTCATGACATTGGATTTCATTTTGATGGAATTATCCTAAACGCCGGGGCTTATACGCATACTTCCATTGCGATTGCTGATGCGATTGCTGCGATTAGTACACCGGTGATAGAGGTACATATTTCTAATGTATATAACCGAGAAGATTTTCGACACAAATCTTTTCTTTCTAGGAATTGTAAGGGTTTGATTGTTGGATTGGGCTTGTTGGGATATGAGCTTGGGATACAGGCGTTTTTGGAAAGCTGACTTACCATAAATCACGGCCCATACATCGGTTTATGAATTTTAAAACTCAAATCCAGTACTCGAAGCCTTCTCCTTTTACCGATTTTAAGCACCCGTGGTCGGAATATCCAACGGATCAGTGTTCCAGTAACAACAGCACTGCCCGGCACAATTACAGTTGTCCGATGCAGTGGCTCTCCCGTCAAGGTTCCTAACAAAGAAAAGCCGACCCAAGCCCCGGCAAACATATAAAGCTTGTTACTTAGTCCGCGCCCCCAGTGCCGTTCCCGTTTTGTAAACTTTATCGCAGTGATACTCTGAACCGGAATTGAAAACGTTTCAAATTGCAGGATACCTTCCGAGACATGTATATCCTTTATCGCACCGTGATACCATTGTTTTTCGTTATCCAATTGAAAGTAAAAGTTTCCGCCAACAGGAATTTTACGCACCTTTAATTTGCCAAATTTTTCTATTTGTAGAAATTTTTGGGCGGTTAAGTCAGGCGTAATATTCATT
>JAHDGC010000835.1 GCA_020627865.1 Saprospiraceae bacterium
AGAGCAACCCTTCGGGATTGAGATGCGACCGGAGCAAAGGCCCGCCCACAGCGAAGCCCCCAGCTTGGGGGCCGCCGCTGGCAACGAGAACGGCTACAGCATATCAAGTAGTCTTGCCTATAGCTAATGGCTTAAGTAAAAACCACAATCCCAATGCTGAGATCTAGATTGATAACTGCAATAAGAATCTTTTTCCATATAAAATGTAACTACAAATGTATCGGGTTTCATTCTTAGGTATTCGAATTGGTTCCCATTTAGAGTGGTGGGTATCTCTTTAACATAATCTTCCAAGGCTTGTATATTTTTCGGATACTCATCAAAGCTTTGCCCATAAAGATATACATTATCTATTAGACCTTGAGCCAGCTTTTTGTTTTCCTTGATTGCCCATGCTTCATTAACTTCCACTCGGGAATTACACCCACACAATAGCAACAAGACAAAAACAATAAAAGATCGACGATCTAAAGCTAAATTTGTGCGTAAATTAATCATTATTGATTCACAATATTATCAAAATATGGAATGTATATCAGACAGGAGGTGCCCGGGCACTCAGTATGATTAATATCATTGTGTCCGACAACCGAATCAATTCCATACACGGAGTCCAGCCATGTGAGTAATTGGACCGTGCTGCCTACTTGAGCAAACGAAGGCTCATGATCACCGTTTAGATCAATCAAGTCAATACTTATTGATCCAACACTTAATGCCGCGCCAGGTTCAAAGTCTCCCATAAGCAAAACACCTATCCTTCCCGTATTACCTCCAGAAACATGACTTCCCCTCACGCCAATATCTCTTCCCTCATAGATTTGGCCATTACCATCAACCATGAAGTGATAGCCAATATCGTGCCATCCTCGTTTGGTTTGATGTTCGTACTGTATTGAAGAAGGGCTAGTTATCGGATTCATTGAATTTCCTCCATGATGAATCACTACTTCAAATAGGATACTACTTAAAGTCTCATCTTCATGTAATTGGGAATAAGGGGCATATCCAGCAGGATTAGAAACAGGGTCAAAAAACCCTTCATTATCTGGAACTTCCATACATCCCACTCTTTGAACACCACAAAGGGTATTATTTCCAGGCTGCCGCGCTCCCCAATCCTCCCTACTTGTAATTCTTGGTTTAGATTTCTGTGAAGGGGTTGCGCCTAGACTAATCCAAGCTTCACACTGCCTCCTATCCTGGCAATGACCGTTAGAATCTCGATGATTTACAGGATTATTTTCGACATATGCGTATCGATTAAAGGTTTGAGGAATCGTAGAATCCGGTACAATGGTATCGGCCGTAATCATTCGGTTAAGATAGGACCGGAACGACGAACCACAGCCAACCGGAGTATCAGCGACCGAGGAAGCCTTCATGCCCGTCCGGCGAGGACTCCCCGAAGGGCCGCCGGTGGCGAAACTGTGGCACGCCGAGCAACGGCTACAGCAAGTGGAAGACCAACTCACACCTAAGTATTCGAATTTATCCTGTCCAGTGCTTTCTGAGCATAAACCTTAACTTTTCTGCCTTCATAATCCTCCCCTTCATCATCTAATGCGGATATAAGTGTAGGAACTGCTGTTGCATCACCTAAATTCACCAATGCTCCAGCTGCAAGTACTCTATTATTTGGATTCTTTGAAGTAGACAGGATTTCACATAAAGGTTCTATGAAGGAGCTATCCCCATAACGATATGCAGAATAAGCAATAAACTGCCACCATTTTTCATTACCGTGCATTTCAATTAAAGTCTTTCTACCGTAATCAGCATCAATATCAAGAATCGCATATATTGCCCGACCAGCTAAAATATCATTATCGCTAAGTGCTATATTTCTTAATTCTTCTAAGGTTTTCTCCCTTGGAAGTGTCAAAAAATACTGAACCGTTTCAGGAGGAACATTTGCATATGGTAGAGATTTAAGTTTATCTAGAATAATATTCACAATTGGTTACTCGCTTATTTAAAATCCTAAGAATTAGTTTAGACAAGACACAAAATTAGTCTCCTGTGTAAGCTAACTCAACTCCAGTGCCATTAAATGCATTTCTACAGCTTGAGCAAGCTCCCGTAGGATGAGAAATCCCTATCGAATTAACATTTCCATTTAGATGCCGATATAAAACCTGTTCTGCATGTCCTATATCACCTGGCAAAAATGGATCATAAACAAATTCGTATCCCTTAGCTTTTGCTATGCTGGAAATCGTATCAATAGCTTCTTGAGGGGCTCCACTATTTAGTGCAACATACACCTTATCATTAACTGCTGTTGTGGCAACGGTAAATGGCGAGTCTATTCTTACATTAAAATTAACTGAATTATAAAAAGCGTCGGCTTCACGAGCTAGCCCACTGCCAAATTCTGAAGCAACAGTTTCAACACCATCAATAACTGCTTTACCACATCGTCCAGCATTATGAACCAACCACGGCCGCTCACCCACAAAGAAGGTGTGAGCCGTATCAACGGTCAAATTGTACATCAACTGTGGGGTTGAAACGGTGTAAATGTTTTCCACCTCACCCACCGTCCAATTAAGCGCACGGATTTCGTCGCCTACAACCAAGTTGCCCGCATCAACCCACTCGCTTTTGCTGGTGTAAAACGGATGCTCGGGGGTGGTCACCACCAGTTCACCATCAATCAACAGATACACGATCAGCGGATCGAGGTGGAACATCGTGTCGGTGATTTGGTAGGGTCCGATTTCACCGGTTTCTTCGTTATAGGCCAACACCCAATCCCCAATTTCTAGTTCCTCAATTGGTACAAGGCCATCTGGGGTGGAAACTAAGGTTCCCGCTTCAAAACTGTTGCAAGCTGTAAATGCCGCATCTACGAGCCTCCGTGCTCCGGGTGCAACAGCATCTACACCTTTCCCAATGATTTTCCCACCTACTGGAGCGAGTAGCCCTACACCAGCCATACCCCGATCAAACGGTGTGTCCTGTACGCCTGTCATTCGGCATCCTGCACCACATCCAGTAAAAAGAACTGCAGCATCATTGACAGTTTCAAGGCCAGGTGTAAAGCCAACAATTAAATCCGCACCGTCTTTTGCATCTTGTGGTGTTCCGGGAACATAGTCACCACAAGGAATATAATCAGAACAGTGGCCGGTCGGATCGGTATGGTTTATAGGATTATTTGTGACGTATGCGTACCTGTTAAACTCCTGAGGGTTGGTATAATCTGGTACAATTGTGTCAGCTGTAAGGAAGCGGTTCGTCGTTGGCACATAGAACCGCGCATTCATGTACGTCAGTCCCAACCCACGGTTCTCCCGGTGGCCGGTGAATCCCCGGCCGGTGGCG
>JAHDGC010000836.1 GCA_020627865.1 Saprospiraceae bacterium
CACAGACATAAATGATTGCACGGATACCTTGTTTCTAGAAGAACCCATTTATGTAAATGAAGTCACGACAGATTTTTCAATTGATCCCCTTAATGGCTGTGCCCCGCTTGAAGTAAATTTCACGGATCAGTCTCAAAATTTGTTTGCCGATAATAGCAGTTGGCATTGGACATTCGGGCCAGAGGGAGAAGAGTCGTTTGACCAAAATACTTCGTTTACTTATGATACTTCTGGTTTTTATACGATTTCCTTGACTGTTGAGGATACTTGGGGCTGTGAGAAAACGGTGAGCATTGATTCCCTTGTTGATGTTACTTTTCCGATAGCGGGCTTTACCACAGATTCTTTAAGTTGTACGGACACGGATGTTAATTTTGGGAATACTTCACAAGGGCGAGACCTGATGTATTTCTGGGATTTTGGAGATGGCAATACTTCTACAATGGAGGTGCCCGATCATCAATACGAATTTGAAGGTACCTATTCCATCTGTCTTACCGTGACGGATATTTATGGCTGCTCAGATCAAATTTGCTTGGAAGATTATTTGGTTGTTGCCAATCCGGTTGCTGATTTTACGGTAAATGCGACCTATTGGGATTGCCCACCATTTGTGGCGGAATTTGAGAATTTATCCATCAATGCTTCAACTTTTCAATATGATTTTGGGGATGGCTCCGGACTTTCTAATCAAGAAAATCCTACCAACGTTTACCTGAATCCCGGTACCTATGATGTTACCTTAATTGTATCTTCTACTTCTGCTTGTAGCGATACCTTGTTCATAGAAGATTATATCGAACTGGATGGGCCCTTAGGAGATTTTCATTTTGAAATAGATTCAAGTTGTACACCGATGTCTGTTACCTTTTTCGCCGAATCGAATGATTTCTACGCTTACACTTGGTATTTTGGTGATGGTAATTCCCAGGATACAACTTTTAATGTTATGGCAGATACGGTTACGCATGTTTATACTACGCCCGGAACCTTTGTTCCTGCTGTCGTTTTTACGGATGAAACAGGATGCGAGCGTACGGTTCAATCGCCAGAAGCGATCATTGTGCCGGCCTTATTGCCCGATTTTACGACACAAGATAGTAATACTGTTTTATGTAATGTGGATTCGGTAACCTTTTTAAATCTTACAGAAACGAGCCATGATTTGGTTTTCATCGAATGGCAATTTGAGTCCGGAAATCCTGCGGTGAGTAATGACCCAGAACCGGTTGTTAATTATGCCAACCCTGGGAGCTTTGATGTAACGCTCATCGTGGACAATGGCTTTTGTCGGGATACCATTTATAAAGCAGATTACATCGGTGTCGGGCCGTTGCCAATCGTTGATTTTGATTTATCCGAAACGGCGGGCTGTAGTCCACTTGGTGTTGGTACAACGAATAACTCCTCGGTTGCCATAGGTACGATTGCTAGTTATGAATGGAATTATGGAGATGGGAATATCGCTACGGATGAAAATATTTATCATGAATTTAGTGCCGGAGAAAATAATGAAATTCAACTGATCGTAACCACAGATGTCGGTTGTCAAGATAGTCTTTCACAATATGTAGACGTTTTTCCAGTCCCTGAAATTTCTGCGGGCACAGCTCCCGTGATTTGTATTGGAGAGTTTGCCCAATTGCAAGCGGCAATCCTCACGGATACATCCAATGTTAATTTTTATTGGGAAAGTGATCCGACGCTAAGTTGTACAGATTGCCTCGATCCGATAGTTAATCCTGTGGATACGACAACCTATACTTTTGTCGCCATCAGTGATAATAATTGCATGGCCACAAGTGAAGTTACAGTCAATGTGAAACCCTATGAAGTTCCGAATATTCAGATTAACCCTTTCCCAGATGTAGATATTTGTGCCAACGATTTTGTGCAACTGATTGCACAAGGTGGAGACGATGTTTTCTCCTATCAATGGGATGCCAATGATCCGGGTTTAAGTTGTTATGAAAATTGCTTCAATCCTATTGCGCAACCAGAAGATACGACGACATATCACCTCACCGTCACCAGTATGCAGGGGTGTACGAATACGGATTCCGTTACCGTAAATGTCATCAACATGTTTCAACCAATCGCCGGAGCTGACCGCAGCATCTGTGAGGATGGTAATGTGCAGTTGAGTGTTGGGACAGGAAACAATCCCGTTTGGTCGCCTGCTACGGATATGTCTTGTGTCTATTGCCCGTCGCCGGTTGCCTCTCCGGATTCAACGGTAACTTATATGGTGTCGGTTACAACAGACATCGGTTGCGAAATTTTTGATTCCATAACGGTAGAAGTCCTGACAGAAGCGGATATTGATGCTGGCCCAGATCAAGTGGTTTGCTTTGGAGAGGAAGCGACATTAGTCGGAGTGGGGCAGGGAGATATTACTTGGACACCGGGGACACCGGTTTCTGATTCCACAATTTTGGTGACTGCTGTAGTGCCTTTGGAGTCTAGTTACTACTACCTGTCAGTTACTAAAGACTTGTGTACTTTAGAAGATTCTGTTTTTATTGAAGTGTTGGAAAAAACTTCCATAACGGGAGAGGATTTTACCATTTGCCAAGGAGATTCTGTTGCCTTAGCCATTGAAGGGGCGTATGATACTTTCCTGTGGGGGCCTTCTTCCTCGTTGTCAGATATAAATATCAGTGATCCATTAGCTTTTCCAGAAGTAACTACAAAGTATGAATTTATTGCTCAGTTGTCTTCGTGTGAACCCGATACCGCAGTGGTTACGGTGAATGTAAATCCCCTGCCGCAAATTGAAGTCTTGCCTGTTAGAAATTTTGTCGTCGGACAAGAAGTCCAAATGGATATCAATGTTCCAGGCAATGAAGATTTGTCTTTTGAATGGAGTCCGCCAACAGGTTTGAGTTGTACAGATTGTCTAGAACCGATGGTTAATGTTGATAGCACTACAGATTATAAGCTAACTGTACAGGATTTGGAAACAGGTTGTTGGAATTATGCTTTTTCCAAAGTGAATTTGCTTAACGAATGCCCAGAGGATCTCGTGAAAATGCCGAATATTTTCTCTCCCAATGGAGATGGTAATAATGATGAAATTGCTATAGAGCATTCTCCGGCGATACTCAATATCCAATCGTTAGAAATTTTCAATCGCTGGGGCGGTCTCGTTTTTACTACCAATAGTATTGCACAAACATGGGATGGAAAAGACAAAGGGCAACCCGTCGATCAAGGCGTATACGTTTATATGATAAAATATACTTGCCCCTTATCCAACGAAACGGTTATTGTTCAGGGAGATATTACTATTTTACGATAATTTTTGTGTTTCTCGTAGAGTCGCGATGC
>JAHDGC010000837.1 GCA_020627865.1 Saprospiraceae bacterium
GTTGAGTGTATGTATTTTAATGATACATCTGGTGCAGCTATTTGTAGAAATTGACAAGCCATTCTTTTATGACATCATGGAAAAGATCGAACACACGGGCTTATTTGATTTTTTCCTGAAGCCGCATCTACTCGCGCTAACCTTCGCGGCCATGTATGCACTGGGCACCAAGGGCATGAAGTCGCCAGATATTACCTTGCTCCGTTCACTGGTTTTGATTATGGTAGGGGCTGGCTTATATTTCGGGTCTTGCCTGACCTTGATGTTTCCGACAGGATTTGAGGTGGAGGTTTACATCATTACCTTAGCATTGGGCTACCTGCTTTTGCTGGCCGGGATGCTGCACCTACGCAGGGTTATTTACAACAACCTGATGAAGGATCAATTCAACAAGAAGAACAAACTTTTCCGTCAGGAGAAAAAGTTGATCAGTAATCCTTATTCCATTAATATCAAAACACAAGATGGCTACATTAATATTGTCAACCCCTTTCGGGCAACGATGGTACTGGGCACGCCAGGGAGCGGAAAATCTTATGCCATTGTCGAGGAGTTTATCCGGCAGCATATTCAAAAAGGCTTCGGAATGCTGGTCTATGATTTCAAGTATCCGGATTTGTCACAGGTGGCCTATAATTATTTTTTGAAATACCATGCAAACTACAAAGTAAAGCCTCGGATATATATTATCAACTTCAACGATTGTAAAAACTCACATCGAGTGAATCCGATTTCCCCGAGGTTAATTGTGACACAAGCCGATGCACTAGCAACAGCCGAAGCCCTGTTCTTAAACATCAATAAAGAATACATTCGCCGGAAAGATTTTTTCACATCATCGGGCGTGAATCTCGTTGCGGCCATCATCTGGTTTCTCCGCAATTTTGAAAATGCCCGGTTTTGCAGCTTGCCCCATGTAATTTGTATGTTGGGTTTTCCTAAAAAAGCATTGTTCAAGGTGTTGAATAAACAAACCGATTTGAAACCCTTGCTGTCTCCATTCAATGATGCACTAGATAAAGGGGCAAACGATCAACTTTCGGGGCAGACAGGTAGTGCAGAAATTCCCCTTTCGCGGATAGCCACCAAGGAACTGTACTGGATATTGGGCGGCCATGATTTTGAGCTGGATATTAATAATCCGGAAAGTCCGGTGATTCTTTTTCTGGCGAATAATCCCAAGACCCAAAAAAGTTACGGTGCCGTCTTTGGATTGTTAGCCTCAACCATTACTAGGGTGGTGAATCAAAAAAAACGCTTGCCTCTTTCGTTGATTATTGACGAGTTGCCGACCATATACATTCATGGATTGGATAACTTGATTGCGACGGCTCGCGCCAATAAGATCAGCACCCTGTTGAGCTTTCAGGATTTGGCACAACTGGAAAGGGATTACGGGCGGGAGGTGGCCAATACGATTTTTAATACGGTCGGGAACAAGATCTCCGGATCGGTCGTTTCGGAAACGGCCAGAAAAATATCGGAGATGATCGGCAAGACGGTACAGCAACGCAACAGCATTTCTTACCATAGCCGGGGAACGACCATCGGGGCCAGTACCGCGATGGATTACCTGATTCCGCCGGAAACCATTGCCCAACTTTCTCAAGGAGAATTTTGCGGTGTGGTTTCGGATACTTTTGAACAAAAGGCCGCACAGAAAATTTTTCATTCCAAGGTCATAGCCGATAAGCGCGACCTGACCCAATATCCGATTCCACCATTGGGCCATCTGGATGATGAAAAGTTTGAGGCCATCATGGAGCGGAATCTTTTGCAGGTTAATGCGAATGTGGATTATATTATGGAGACGGTGTTGAATCGGGGTGGGGGTGTTTGAGGTGTTTTTGTGAAAAATATTGTTCAATTGAATGAATTTAGCTAAATTTGATGAATTAAAAGATTGAATTATGCTAATTATAGAAAGAATTATAGAGCAAGCTATAAAGAAATCTATTCAGGCGAATAAGGTCATTGTTTTATTAGGTTCAAGGCGGGTTGGAAAGACGGTATTATTAAATAAATTATTGGAAGGATACCCGAAGCCATATAAATTTATGAGTGGCGAAGATTTAATATCGGTTCAGTCCTTGGAAAGGCGGAGTATAGTTCATTATAAAAATTTATTGGGGGATATTAAATTATTGGTAATAGATGAAGCACAGAAGATTCCTGAAATAGGGAAAATCCTAAAATTAATAGTAGATCATATAGCAGGAATTGAGGTAATAGTAACGGGATCATCGGCATTTGATATAGCGAGATATACGGGGGAACCCTTAACGGGAAGGAAAAAAACATTTCATTTGTTTCCGTTTGCGGAAGAAGAGTATTTACAAATAGAAGACAGGATTGAAAAACCGGAGCAACTGAGAAACCGTTTGATATTCGGGAATTATCCGGAGTTGATCCATTTAAGCGATAATAATTCAAAGGCAGACTATTTGAAAGAAATCCTGAATTCCTACCTGCTAAAAGATATTCTGACATTCGAGAGCATAAAGAATTCGGATAAGATTTTAAAGTTACTTCAATTAATAGCTTTTCAAATTGGGGGTGAGGTTTCTTACAACGAATTATCATTGAAATTGGGATTGAGTAGAAATACAGTAGAAAGGTATTTGGATTTATTGTCGAAGGTTTTTATCATACATAGATTAGGTGGATTTAGCAGGAACCTGAGAAAGGAAGTGACGAAAAATAGTAAATGGTATTTTTATGATAATGGAATCAGGAATGCCTTAATCGCGAATTTGAACCCGATAGATTTAAGAAATGATATAGGTCAATTATGGGAGAATTATGTGATCAGTGAAAGGGTGAAGATGCAACATTATAACAATATGTTGGTGTACAATTATTTTTGGAGAACCTATGACCAGCAAGAGATAGATTGGATAGAAGATAGGGGCGGAAAACTGTACGCTTATGAATTTAAATGGAATGAAAAAAAGAAGGTTAAGGTGCCCAAAGGTTGGAAAACGGCATATGAAGATTCGGAGTTTAGGGTCATAAATCCATATAATTATATGGAATGGTTACATGAAAAAGAAAAATACTAGACATCAATAGAATCATAGAAAGGCAAGCTATCAATAAGACAACATAGCTTATCAGATAGATATGAAATAGGTAAGAATTTTAAAACCTATGATTGTTCTAGTTTACCAACCAGTAAAATCTGTAATAATGATGTCATTCCTAAGCAAGATTTCCTCCTGCTCCTGTGTGTTTAAACTTTCGTAATTATCAGCCGAAGTGATAACGCCCAAAGAAATTAAAAGGGCAGTAATGATAGTGAGCATGTTTGTCGTTT
>JAHDGC010000838.1 GCA_020627865.1 Saprospiraceae bacterium
AATGATATAGTTATTTTAATGTTAAACTAAAAAATATTCGTAAAATTGTTGTGCAGCAAGTTTAAATTCCGGACTTTTAGTGTTCCTTAACAGGTAAAAGTATTCTTTTAACACCTTATTGCCTGAAATATTTCGTTATGTTTGTTTTTTAGACGTAAAAACAGCTTTATTCAGGTACTTGGAATTCATAAAATCTGCAAAAACATCGTAAACGCTACGATGCACAAAGATCAATTTTCTTGCCACAGCCCTATTCTGTTTTATCCTTTTATGCTTTAAAATCGCCCCACCCGCCCACATCCTAGACAAGTGATTCGACAGATCGTTATCAAAATCAGGAGAATTACATTCAAAAAAACAATGCGGCCTTTTAAGATAAAGGCTCCGGACATTTTCCGTAAAAAAGCCATTTATAATTTGTGCAATTAAAAATAATTAATTATTTTTTACGTATCTAATTATACCTTATTTAGAGCATGTTTTCATATGCCATTAACCCAATAATATTACATCCTAACGGCCACTGTTTGGAAAATTTCTTTTAAGCATTTTAAAATTGCTCGAACTACCATGCAAGGAAAAAAAATACTTATCACCGGTGCAACTTCCGGTATTGGAAAAGCAACAGCAAAATCATTAGCAGGAATGGGAGCAGAACTCATTTTGGTTGGTAGAGATCAGGAAAAACTCCAGAAGCTCCAGCACAAAATGAAAACTAAAAGCAAGAACTCCAATATTGATATTTTTGTAGCTGATCTTGCTTCGCAAAAATCTATTGCCAACCTCGCTATCCAAATAAAGGAGCACTATGAAAAACTGGATGTACTCCTTAATAATGCTGGAGCTATATTTCAACATAAAGAAATCACTCCCGACGGGTTTGAGCAAACCTTCGCACTGAATCATTTGGCCTATTTTAAACTAACCATATCTTTACTCGGTCTATTAAAAAAAGCACCCTCTGCAAGGATTATTAGTGTCAGTTCAGATGCTCACAAATCCGCAAAGATTGACCTTGATGATGCTATGTTTGAAAAAAACAAGTATAGTGCAATTAAAGCCTATTGCAACTCTAAACTGGCAAACGTATTGTTTACTTATGAACTTGCTCGTCGACTTGAGGGTACTAATATTACGGCCAATGCACTTCATCCTGGTGTAGTTTCCTCTAATTTCGGGAAAAATGCCAGTGGTGCTATGCGGCTCATGGTTGGCGTTATGCAACCCTTCATGATAAGTCCCAAAAAAGGAGCCGAAACCCCTATTTTTCTGGCCAGCTCTCCCGAAGTAGATGGTGTGACGGGATGTTATTTCAAAAAGAAAGAACCTTGCCCGACTAGCCCAGCAAGTTATGATCAGGTGATGGCTCGTGAGCTTTGGGCCTTGAGTGAAAAGCTAACGGATGTTTATTTCGAGTCTTTTACTCCCGTAAGAAAACCAGCTCAATAAAGGGAAATTTTTTCTTTTTGTTCGTATGTCTTAAGGCATGTACTAAAAGAGCTTCCATAATAATGACACCTCCAGTATCCACGATGGTCTCCTGTGGTAAAGCATTCCGGCAGATGAAGGCTAACTTTTTCTTGCTCATTTTTTCTTTTTGGGAACCCGGCAAAAATATCAACTGGGTCTGTTTTTCACTTGTTGGCAAAAGAAAAATATATATGACTAAACAGCGTCGTAAAAAATCTGCTTTGGGTTTAAACAAATAGCAGCCTGCGTCCTTTTTCCACTTTCCTTTCCAATCTTTCTTTTTGGGCAACAAAATGCATTTTCTTTGTTGTAAATTATTTTGCGTACCAGCCTCGTTGTATCTCGCGGATAACAGTCTTAAATCATTACCTGAAGCGGCCTGTATAATTTGTTTAAAATTTTTATTGTAGATTAGTTTTCTCAGCTTAGGATATTGAGCAAATAAATCAGGGTTAAGTTCCTTTATGTCTTCCGAGCACAAATCGCGAATAACCTTCACTTCTTTCCTGCTATAACAATATTCAAAGCGTTCTATTCCTCTTTTATGAAGTCGCATAGGCAGCTGTCGTAATGACCGAGCATTCACTTCAGATTCATATATATCTACCGCATTTTTGAGAATAGCCTTTATCCTTCTTTTAAGCCTTAGTGGGCTGAGTACCTTCATTTTCGCACCATACCCTAAAATAACCCGCTCTAATTCATAATTAATTTGCAAATTTAATGATATGGTCGTTCCATACTCATCCTCTTCTACAACTTCCTGTGAAGCATGTATCGGCTTCGTTAGAATGTATGGAGCGGTTCTTTTTTCAATAAACAATACAATGCGCTGTACATTATCATTAGGATTAACCGTAACCCCAACAATGTTCTTGAAGTACACATTACGATCAAAGTCTTTCTTTTTATGTAAAGGAATTTCGGATGGTGCCAAGCTAACAATCCGGTCTAACGCTAGTGTAAGGATGTTATGCCCTTTGTTTTCCAATCCAAAAACAAACCATCGGTTTCGGTATTCTTTAAGCAAGTAGGGATGTAGTATGAACTTCCTTGCAACTTTTGCACGAAAGGATTTATAACAAACTTCTATTGTTTTTTCCTTAACTATCCTTTGATAAAGCTGATCCAAAAATTCCAGCCCTTTTAGATTTTCGTTTTTCTCAAAATCTATGACAGGTTCTCGATTACTACTTTTGGCAAAAACCTGATCCTCCAACTTTTGGATCATCCCGTCAAGTTCCTTAAAATGGGAAAAATCTTTGAATTGTTTTAAGAAAGCGACCGTATCAGAAAGCCGAGCAAGATCCTGATTGCTCAATGGAATATTGGTAATAGTATAATCAGGATCTTCATAAGTATAATATCTTTTATCCACAACGATAATAGGCGCATTGTATCCAAGTTTATCACTTCTCATCATTTGGATATCAGCCTGAATAGTCCGCCGACTGATCCCTTTGTCGATACCTTCATATTCATAAAGTGTATCCGAGCAGGCATCTATGAGGTCTTGCAATGTCCATTTTCGGAAACGATTTTGAAGGCATTTATCTCTAGTTTTATAGCGCAGTAGCGCATTTCTATTTGCAGGCATGATTTATAATTTTTGAAGATTATGTAATTTATTTTACAAAAATAAAACATAAAATCATATTGCGCAAATAGACTGCGCAGCATGGTTATAGCTTTGTTTCATCAAAGGAAAACACCTAAAGCTGTAACCATGAGATTTAATTTTTTTAAAACCAAAAAGAAGACTACTATTAATCACGAAGGGCAGATAGCCTTCAAGATGACTCCGGAAATTGAATTGT
The DNA here is from genome assembly GCA_020627865.1 of Saprospiraceae bacterium. Classification (GTDB taxonomy): domain Bacteria; phylum Bacteroidota; class Bacteroidia; order Chitinophagales; family Saprospiraceae; genus JAHDGC01. Next base: position 3,288 of record JAHDGC010000838.1, read on the forward strand.
ACACGGCCGTAGTTACGGCTA
>JAHDGC010000839.1 GCA_020627865.1 Saprospiraceae bacterium
ATGAGACCTCGAAAAGAGGAACGGTCTCGTGGTTGCTTGGGTGGGTTCCCCGCCCTAGTAGGGCGCACAATTTAAATAAAAATTAATCACATATAAAAACAACAAATAACCAACCACACATCACGCCTTCCAAAACGCAAAATCTCCGCAAAACCAAACGCCTTAAAATATTCCCGGCCATATTCACGGACAGGCAGGCGTAGTAAACGCTCTATAAACCGACCAATTCCCAAAAACCCCCTCAGTCCCACACTGCTTCCGCACCCGATACTGATAATCCGTATTCGGTGTCAAACCGCCCATATACACATAATAATCCGTGGCGAAATAGCTCACACTACTATTCGTACTTAAATCCATCAACTCGAACTCTTTATTATCCCCATCATGATTATAACAATAACCATAAGTATAATTACAATATATCCCTTCCAGCAATAAAGCCAAATCACTAAGCACTGGAACCGGCACACAAGCAACAGTACCATCACAAATATTAGTCGTAAAATCCTTATAAGGCGACCAATCCCCAAATGCTCCCGTTGTACCACATTGCTTCCTGACTCGATAGCGATAATCCGTACCAAGCGTCAGATTTGGAAAAAGTACAAAATAATCTGTCGAAAAATAACTGTTCGCTGTACCAGATACCACATGAAGCAATTCGAACTCCTTATGATCCCCATCATGATTATAACAATAACCATAAGCATAATCACAAAATACACTACTAGGAAATTGCTGCAAGTCTTCCAGGATAGGAGTTGCCGGAACACAACTCGTATCTACAGGCTCACCCTCACATGCTTGAATATCCGCAAGGAATTCAGCACCAGCATTTACCGCAAACGCACTATTTAAATCAATGTAATTAGCCGCATGATAAGTGATGTTCGCTCCGGCTTCAACAGTGGCATCAGAACTAATCCAATCACTTGTCTCAAAAAGGAGGACATCCCCATTGATAAATGTCGTCGTGATATTTTCTGTAGCAGGGCAATCTCCTCCTGATCCCGCCCCAACCAAGGTAACATTATACTCCTCTGTTTCTCCATACTGATAATCCTGACAAAGACTATTCAACGGATACAAACTATAAATTACCATCATGGTCGTATTCAACGATCCACTAGTCAAAGTACCTCCTGGCACCAACACAACATTTGCATTAATACCAATCTGTTGGTTTGCAATATACCGGAGTTCGCCCGGGTCGGAATAGCTCCCATCTGCATCCAAGTCGATATACACACGCCATTCTCCATCATAGGTTGTAGCTGAAGCAAAACCGCCTTGACAATCCAACAAGTAACTTACACCCTCCTCCAAGTCTGTTGACAAATTAAAAAATTGATACCCGCCATTATTTCCACTTGTATTGTTAATTTGATTAATGTTCACCACATCCAGAAACAGGAAATCGGTATTCTCTCCTGCTGGCACACAACTTGGCGATTGCCCCGCATTAAGCTGACCATTATCCTCCGTATTTATAACCAAATCTATCAAAGCAAGCTCACTATTAGAAACCTGAATCCTAACCCATACATAATATACCTCTCCACAAAAAGTTGTAATCCGGACACCGACAAAACCCGTTTCATCTAACCAATCTGTATAACTATTCGGATCATAAATCACCAGTTCATTTGCACCACCAAAAGCTCCTCCCGTAATCGGCTGATAAACCTGCGAATTCAAGGACTCATTATTAGCCAATCGCTTCACATGATAACTGCCATTCCCTGTCACCGCAGCTTCCATAGACAAGCCGGAAGCCGTGTACATATAAAAAGCTCCTTGATAATGATAAAACCCGACATAGTCACTAATGTGTGGAATGAGTGCCGCCTCGAAATCGCCATCCGTCACATTTTCTACAATAGGGTAGCCATCCGTACCTTCATAATTATTAGATTGCAAACCTGTAGAATTATCAATAAAATCTATCTTCAGTCCTCTGATAGAAGCATTGTTAAAAACATCAGCCGTACTGTTGATACCATTAATCGCATTGGCCGTAAAGTCAATACTAAAATTGGTAACATCCGCATTCACATCATGTGCTGCTGCATCCGTCAATGTCATGTTAAAACTAATCTGCGCTGTCGTACTCGTCAACAGATTAACCTGCAAACCATTTTGAATATTCGCCGGTAATCCTGTTGTGGTAAACTCCGCATTAATATTGTTAGAAAAACTACAACCCACACAATCCCGCAACTCAATAATACCAACTTCCTGTATAGTTCCCTGCGCATCAAAAGATTCTGTAAAAACCAAATGATCCAAATACAACTTTGCATTGGCATTGTCTGGATTATTCATTAAAAAAATATTCAGATCTGTATCTGAAGTTACACACAAATCCCTATCCGCTACCCCATCAGAAATAGTCTGTAGCATCAACGTTTTTTGATCATTGGTAAACATCAACTCACAGGCATAGTCCATAAAGTTAAAAATATTATCCGGCCGATCATTTGCAGCATCAATACAACTGTTTGGCAAATTGGCTGGGCAGGTAATACTGTTATACCCCAAACAGTTTGGCGTATCATCAATCAAATCATCACAATCACAATAAGTAGGCGCATTCGGATCAGGACAACTTCCAGTAACCGTAAAATCTCCCCAAGTATGCAGCAAACCCAACCAGTGACCAATCTCGTGGGTCAGGATGTGGGGCCGGTTATTGATATTGTCTTCCCCAACGTAATCATAGCTCATTACGATACCGTCAAGATTGGGATAAGCTTCTGCCGTCCAAGGATATTGGGCAAAACCAGAGGTCGCCACATTTTGAACAATCCAGACATTAAGATAATAAGAAGGATTCCATTGTATGATGGCTTTTAAGTCATATTCAAAGTTAGTCCCATCATTAGAATAATAAGAATTGGAACGGGTAATTCCATCTGTTGGATTGCCATTAGGATCAATCTCTGCCAAGCGAAAAGTAAGCCCTATATTCGCCTGATCGGTATAGAAAGTTGGATCAACAGTTGCATTATACTCATCGGTATTTTGGGCTGTAAAATCAGCATTAACTTCATTGAGGACATCTTCTAGTACTGCCTTCGTAAAATCAAAATTTCCCTCACATGGCGTAACGAGATGGAATACTACGGGAACAATATTGTCTACTAAATTTTGTGTTGATTGATTTGTTTTGGCATGACGAATCAATTCTTGAAAACGGGTTTGCGCGCTGGTCTTTAACTCCGAATTTGATGCATAAGCCTTTGCCGTAACATTTTCAATTCCGCAAAAAGGAGTTGTATTCGGAGCAACTTGAGCAATT
>JAHDGC010000840.1 GCA_020627865.1 Saprospiraceae bacterium
AGTTGGGGAATACAGATCGAGGAATGGGAGAGTGGATCATCCAGAAACTCCGGCTTTTCCGACCGAAAATTGAGGACAAGATCGTCGAAGATTTTATCAAAAAACAGGAACAGAAATTTATTCCAACGCCGGGGCTTTTTCGTTGCCCACTCCCAATATATCAGGAGCTGTCTCCCATTGAAAAAATAAGGGAATTACCCGTGGGGAATAAACCTTACCTTTTATTTATACATGGTACTGCTTCTTCTACAGAAGGTAGTTTCTCTGGTTTTGCGTATGGGGATAATGGAGAGCCGACAGCGGCGTGGAAGGCACTTGTCGAAACTTATGGCGAACGCATATTGGCCTACGAACATTATACCCTCACCAAAAGCCCGCTTGAAAATATTATTGATCTGGTTAAAAAACTACCAAAAGGAATTAGGTTGCATATTGTTAGTCATTCAAGGGGTGGACTGCTCGGGGAGTTGCTTTGTCGGGCGAATGTTGTCGGTAGTGAAGTGGCTTTTACTCCCTCTGATTTTAAAGTTTTTGAAAAAGAAAAAGCTAAGCGGCAAAAAGATATTGAGGATATGCAAAAACTCAATGAGTTGTTTGCTAAAAAACAAATCACGGTTGAGAAGTTTGTTCGGGTGGCTTGCCCTACTGCCGGAACGACATTGGCTTCAAAGCGGGTTGATCTTTATTTCAATATCATACTCAACTTGATCGGGCAAATTCCCTTCCTACAAGGCAATCCAATTTATGGTTATATCAAATCCTTAATCATTGCTATTGTAAGGATGAAAGCTGATCCGAATAGGTTGGGTGGTTTGGAAGCGATGATGCCTTCTTCCCCTTTCATCAGCATGGTAAATAATCCTACGGTGGAGGTGAAATCTGATTTGCTGGTCATTGCCGGAAATGCACAATCGGATACTTTTTTGAAAGGTGTTCTCAAATTTTTAAGCCGTCTTTATTATTGGGACAAAAATGATTTTGTAGTCAATACACCTTCTATGTATCGAGGGGCAAGGCGAGGGCAAAATGCTTATTACTTTTTAGATGAAAAAACATCTGTTAGTCATTTTGAATATTTTAGAAACCAAAGAACACAACAGCTTGTTTGCAAGGGGCTAGATGCGGATTTGACTTTGGAGGAAGGTGTCCGGACATTGGGGTGGAACATGTCGGAGAATTTTTACATGCCTGCTGTGGCAGATCGATCCGGTATTTCAAAACCTGTCGTGATTATGGTGCCGGGTGTTATGGGAAGTGAATTGAAGGTGAGTCATTCTAAAAAACGGCAGCGCAAAGTTTGGATTAATTTTCTAAGTATAGGGACAGGAGGCATGACAGACTTGGAGGATAATGCTGAAAATGTTGAGGCTGCTGGGTTGGTCGCTGGTGCTTATAAGAATCTTTATGAATACCTCGGACAAAGTCATCATGTTGTCGCTTTCCCATATGATTGGAGAAAGTCTATTATGGATTCGGCGGAAGGATTGAAAGAAAAGGTGAAAGAACAATTAAAGTATACCAAAGACAAACCTATTCGCATCTTGGCACATTCAACGGGCGGTTTGGTTGTGCAGGCATTCATAGCAAGCTACCCGGAAGTTTGGACACAGTTCAAAAATCGCTCTGGGAGTCGTGTCGTAATGTTAGGGACACCTTGTAAAGGAAGTTGGGACATCTTGCGTTTTATATTGGGTGAACACGGTGCCTTTCAAAAACTTGGTTTAGTTGATTTATACAATAAGTCTGAGGATGTTTTGAAAATTATAACGAAATATCAAGGATTGTTGCAATTGTTACCACAAGATGCTTCCGAAGATCTTTGGGGTGAAAATTTTTGGGATAAACTAAATTCGGAAACGGATTGTTTGTTGGCGAGGCCTGAAAAAACTGACTTAAGAAAGGCGCGTAGAGTGCTTAGGAAAATACAACAACATCCTATCGAAGATGAGTTGATCCATTATGTTGCAGGGAAGGCCGAGGCAACCCCGAGAGATTATGAATTGGTCAAAAAAAATAAGCACAGTGATGAAAAAGTGATTCGATTTTTGGCAACATCTGGAGGAGATGGTCGGGTGACATGGGAAAGCGGCATTCCTGAAAAATTGCCATCAGAAAATGTTTGGTATATGAATGCGGAGCATGGGGCTTTAGCCAATTATGAACCCGCGTTTCCAGCTTTAGTGCAATTGTTAGAATTGGGGAAGACGGCTGATCCGGGGATCTCTCCCCATGAGCCGATCACGAGGGGTTTGGTTCGAGATTTTATCATGCCAGATGATGCGCCTGTTCAGATTCCAGATTACAAAGATTTGGAAGCAGCCTTGCTGGGATACCAAGTGATTCGGAGAGCAGAAAGCCCGCAGGATAGCGTTCGGGTGTTGATGAGTTATGGGGATTTGAGTAAGGCAAAATATCCGGTTGCAGTGGGGCATTTCAAGGGAGATGGGATTGTTAGTGCAGAGGCGGCTTTGAATATTTTTATGAAAAATAGATTAAGGGACATACATGATCTTGGTATTTACCCGGGAGATATTGGTACCAATAAAATTATATTGGCGCCTGGGAATAAACCGCCGGGAGCCATTGTTATTGGCCTTGGAACTTTTGATGAATTATCGCCAGGGAGTTTAACCCGTTGTGTTAGGGATGCTGCATTAAAGTTAGCGATACAAAAGATGGAAGATGCGAGGAAAAACAACTCGGATAAGGAAGATAACTTCCCTCAAATGTCAACTTTACTTATTGGTAGTGGCTACGGTAATTTACAATTGCGTCTAGCGATCAGGAGTATATTGTTAGGTGTCAAGCAGGCCAATGACCAGATTGAAGAAATGGGTGGAGGAACCAAAAGGGTTCAGAAAATAAAGGATTTGGAGTTTATTGAAATTTATGAAACACAAGCGCTGAATGCTTTGCGGATTTTAAGGGAGTTGGTTGGCGGAGATGGGAGTTTTGAAGATTTCGTGATGGTAGAAAAAACATTGAACCGAAATCGAGGTGGCCGGAAACGGATACTGTTGGAGGATGGTGCAGATTGGTGGAATCGGATTAAAGTGGCTTGTGAAAAAGGTGCGGGGAAAAGCTCTGGAACGGCAATAAATTTGAAATTTACGGCTTTGACGGATCGGGCAAGGGCCGAGGAGAATACGATTGCTACGCAAAAATCGTTGCTCGATAAATTTATTGCGCAAGCGGTCGTGAATGAAGGGTGGAATGAAGCAATGGCCAAGACCCTTTTCGAGTTGATGCTGCCCAATGATTTTAAAGTTTATGCCACCGATAATCGAAATATTTTGTGGATTC
>JAHDGC010000841.1 GCA_020627865.1 Saprospiraceae bacterium
GCATCTTTTATCTGTGATAAAATCTGTGGCCATTCGTGTAATCTGTGGTGCAAAATTGCCAAAGCCCCAAATTTTAAAAACTATTACAATCAAAATAAATGAAAGCCAACAAAATCATTGAACGACTAAAAGACATCCTACAAGGAAACGTGAACTTTAGTGAGGCCTCCAAGCTACCGGACAAGATGACGGGCTTGATGCGGCTCAATAAGACCTGCCCGAAATATACCCTTGAAGGGGAACAGCTCACGGGCTTGAACCTCGCGGGAACAGGACTCACGGATATGCAATGGAAAGCCATTTTACAAATTCCAGAATTTGAACCGGATCAGCTACAGGCGCTGAATCTTTCCAACAATAAACTGGAAACACTGGACATACCGGATCGTTTTGCCCAATTGCAACAGCTCGAAATCAGTGGAAATGAAGGCTTAAAAACGCTTACTTTTTCCGCTGGATTGCCCAACTTGGAACGGTTGATTTTACGGGATAATAATATACAAAAGCTGGAATTCCCAGAAGGCTTTGCAAAATTACACTATTTGGATGCCAGCCGGAATGAAATGGGGGAAGTTAGCTTTGCCGAGGTACTGGCTACGCTTGAATTTCTAAACTTAAGTGAAAATTTATTGACGAAGGTTATATTTCCTAAAGGATTTACAAATTTGAAGTATTTGTATTTGTTTAAGAACAAACCATTGACAAAACTTCGGTTTGGTTCTGCCCCAAGGCAGTTGGAGGTTCTGCACCTCGATTATTGCGCACTAGAAGAACTTCCGCATAATTTGATTTCTTTCAATGGGCTACAAACACTATATTTACACGAAAATCCACTCCCGGATATACCAAAAGCAACCAGAAAAGGGGAGGAAGCCGAAAATTCCTGCGAGGATATTATGAATTATTTGCGGGAGTATAGCAAAGGAACAAGGGTTAATGAACGTGTTAAAATTATTCTGGTTGGGAATGGGCGTGTTGGGAAGACTTCCATGTTCCGTCGGTTAAAAGGACAACCGTTTCGGGAAGCAGAGAAATTTACACATGGGGTAAAATTGGGGGAATTGGACAAAAGACAATTGCCCGATGTGATAACCCCGGAGCTACAGGCCAATGTCTGGGACTTTGGCGGGCAAGAAATTTTTTATGCGACACACCAGTTTTTTTTGACAGAAGAAGCCTTGTATATTTTAGCATGGACAGATGAGGCCAATGTAATGGCATATAGGGAACGGGATAAAGCAGAGTTGCCCCAGGATAAAAAATTTCAATCCGTCGAATACTGGCTGGAAAATATCCGGCATCACGGCGGGGAACAGTGCCCGGTGTTGATGGTGCAAACACATTATGATCAAAAAATTACTGCAATCAATGCCAAAGATTACCTTGATGATTACGAAATTATAAGCCTTAATTTTAGTGCCTGTACAGATGAAGGCCTTTCCGTTTTGAAACAAAACATTACAAACTGTATTAACAATAAAATTCCGTTTTTTGGAAAAGATTACCCGATTACCTATGATAATGTAATGGGTGCGATAGAAAGGTTAGACCCTTCTATAAATAAAATCACCCGGGAGTATTTTGAAGATGAAATTTGCAAGTCGGCAGGTATTACACCCGGAGCGGAAACTACCGTCCTTGATTTTCTCAGGAAAACAGGCACGGTGGTTTGGTTTAAAGGGATAAAACTATTGGAGGAAACCATTTTTGTAAAACCCAATTGGCTTACAAAGCAAGTTTATCGGCTTATCAATAATGAGCTAGAAGCCCTGGAGGGGGAAATGGACGAACAATACATTAAAAGTTGGTTGCCTGATTTTGGAGAAAAGGAGCGCGAGCAATTCATAGAATTATTGAAAAATTTTAGGTTAATTTTTCAACCGCAAAACCAAGAAGGCATCTTTATTACACCACAATATTTGCCGAAGTCTTTGACCGGAAAGCCCCGTAAAGCACTCGCATTTATAGAAGCTAACCTTGCGCATATCTTTTCCTTCCATTTTCCTAAATTCCTTCCGGATAATGTAATCGTTAATTTTCTCTGTCAATACGGGCCTTTTTCCAATGACCTGTACTGGAAAAATGGTATTTGTTTTAAAAACGAATTTGGGCAAGATTGTAAAGTTGAGTTGGATGGCAATAGTTTGCATGTTTTCACAAAAGATGATAAAAGCCACTATGCCCTACAGGCCGAAATTTGCCACGCATTTGTAACCCTAAGCAAACGGGCAAATGCCGAAATCAGTTTAGATGGTTGTAGAGTTTCGTGGCAAAAACTGAACGAAGCGAGGAAGAATAATATCAATAAAATTCTGGATTGTTCTGGGCAATATGTTGCTGTTAGCCATTTTGACCGATTTTTTATAAGAGGTATAAAGGAGCCACTTCCCCCGCCACCACCTGAATCAAATACACCCAAAATCTATTTCTCCTATGCTTGGAAAGATAAGGACAACTCGGGCAGGGAGTTGCTGGTTAGTGAAATATTCGATGAACTAAAAGCTAGTGGTTTTAACCTCCAGCGAGACAAAGAAAATTGCGGTTATGGAGAATACATTGATGAGTTTATGAAAAAAATAGGGGAGGGCAATTTAATCGTCGTTTTCCTGAGTGAAAAATATTTCCGTTCCTTGTACTGCATGTCTGAATTATTTTTGATTGCTCAAAAGAACGGCTGGCAAAAAGAAGGATTCCGGAATAGAATTCTTCCCATAATGGTGGAACCGATCAAGTTCGATTTAGCATTTAAAGAACGAATCCTCAAGTACTGGAAGGAAAATAAAAAAAGGTATAAAAAATACAAAAAGAACTATGGTGGTGATATGCTGGGAACGGAAGAAGTTGAAGAGGCGGATCGTTTTATCGAGCTTTCTGGAAAAGTTAGCAAGTTAATCAACTGGCTTTCCAACCTCAACAGGGGGAGTCTCGCGCTTTATCAAAAGGATAATTTTGCAATGATAAAAGAAAAGATAGCGGAACGATTATCAGATGTGTCAGACTCTAATACTAGCGAAGAAATCAAGCAGCTCTTAGATGCTTTATCCTCCCTCCATCAAAAACTGAAAGATCAGCATGAATAAAGACCTCACCAACTTCACCATAAATAACATCCCCTGCCCGATGATCTTCGTCGAAGGCGGCAGCTTCGATATGGGCGGTAATGAATTTAATTTTGAAAAACCCATCCACGAGGTAAGGGTGCCTTCCTTCTATATCGGCCAATATCCCGTTACCCAAAAAATCTACAGCGAAATCATGGGCGAGAATCCGTCCCTTTTCAAAGGAGCTACTCACCCAGT
>JAHDGC010000842.1 GCA_020627865.1 Saprospiraceae bacterium
TATCAAAATTCTCGGCGACTTATCGGGTATCTTATTTATTTCCGGTTCCCTAAATCCTGTAACTAAGTATTATTTATTAGGTGTCCGTATATATTATCTTGACCATATAACAGCTTAGAGAAATCCGGCCGCATCCCTACAGCCGGATTCACAAAAAAACTATATGTTATATGTATTCTTTACGTGTTAATTGCCAATCATAAAAGTTCCATTATCGGCACCACAACTATTTGTAGTGGTTTCCCTCCAGTCTTGTTCTGCGGTTCCTCCTTGTGCATCCGGATAAGCTTCCGGATTGGTATTGGTGTTGGTCGGATCGACGGATGCCGTATCATTGTCAAAACCATCTAACAAACCATCTCCATCAGCATCTGTTGTGCCACCGGGAAGTCCGGTATTGGCAATAGGGGCATCAGAACCATCCACGGCACCATCCCCATTGGTATCATGCCCTTCGATGGCATCATTAACACCATCGTTATCGGTATCCAAATCAGTATAATCTGGATTGTCTGCACCGTCGGTATTTACCGGCGTAACACCTGCCCCACCGAAAGTACCAACTGCGTCGTCATAGGCATCATCTATGCCATCCATATCTGTATCCATGTTGGAAGGTGCAATATAACCCAGTGTACTTTGTGCTTCCGTATTATCCACGATACCATCATCGTCTGCATCAATGTCAAGAAAGTCAGGTTGACCAGTACCATCTGTATTGGGTGTAGGCCATGGAGAACCGGCTACTACCTCACCAGCACCGCTACCACTATCCTGATCGTCTACGGCATCGGCCAAGCCATCCATGTCGACATCTGTCATTGAGTTAGGATCACCTGCCGTAGGATAATCTACTTGGCCATCGCCATTTGTATCTGTACCACCTGCTTCGACAATGTCAAGGATGCCATCATCGTCAGAATCTAAGTCTAAACAATTCGGAATACCATCTCCATCAAAATCTTCGGCTGTACTCAGGCTAGCTTCTAAGCCAACAAACAAAGATGGCCCAATTCCTACACCAATCGCATCAAATGAAATATTGGTTACGCCTCTTCCTGCTGGGATCCCAATAAAGGAAATATCACCGAAAGCTTGATTGGGGTTGTAAGAGGTCGGATCATTACTATAATGACTTTCATTACCAATGTAGGGGAAGCTAGGGTTCGGGCTACCTGAACTATAACTTACATTTAACGGATCGGTAATGTAATGAATGCCACCTATAGTTTCTTTTATAATAGACTCACCATCAGACGGACCTTCTCTTGTATCAAAATCAGTATCCCAATTTGGATCAACTGTAAAATCAGCGTTGGTAATCATAGAACCATCGTCAAGGGTCAAGGTGAAATTTCCTACCTTGATGCGATCTGCCATAGCCACATTACCTGCCCAGCCAACATTGTCAAAATGAAGTTCAAGATTATAGAGTGGTTGGTCTATAGCCATACTGTAGTTTGCTCCTGTAGAAGAACCTGCTGCACCTGCTCCGTCTTTTTCATTAAAACGCCATCTGGTAGAATTTCCATTTAGCAATATGCCATTGGCATCTGTGGAAACCGTAACATTAGCCGTATTGCCCCCAACCGTTACAACTCCCGTGATTTCATTACTGGCATTAACCGCAGACCAACTGCTACCAATAACCGTAGCGCTTACCCCACATCCTTCAATTACGTCAGGGATACCATCGTTATCATCATCCAAATCACAGGCATCTGATATGCCGTCGCCATCGGTATCTGTACCGGTTGTACAAGGATCAGCAGGAGCAACATTACAAGCCGCACCATCATAAGCCTCTCCATTCGGCGGCGTAGGAAGCACGCCACTAATACCGGTAGTCAATAAACCATTGGCATCCACCGTTCCAGCAACATAAGTATCTGTACTCGTTCCAGCGCCATCCGTTCCGGCTTCTGCATTATCGGCACAGCCATCATTATCACTATCCATATCTCGGAAATTCGGAATCCCATCATTATCGGTATCTGCCGGTGCAGTACCACAAGCCGAAGCCACTACACCATCAGCGCAGCCCCCGGCTACCAACTGATATACAGCATTACCATCATCATCCAACCTGCCATTCTCAAGTGTTAGTGTTACATCACCACAGGCTTCAAAAGCATCCAAAATACCATCATTATCAGAATCTAGATCAAGGTAATCTGCAACACCATCACCATCTGTATCTTCACAAGTAAATGTTGAGATCGTAAAATTATCTAGGGCAACATCTGCCCCAACATTATGGTTTGCGATCTGGATCATGCAAATATCAACAGTCATTGTAGTCGGAGCTGTGAAGGTTTGGTCGTTCAAATTCCAAGCAAAGGCTGCAAAGTTATTCATATTAAAGTTTGGAATACCGGCAGGCGTATTTGTCCCAGCCATGAAATATTGAAATTGATATTTTTCAGCGGCTGGATTGGGAGTTAAACCATGAATATATACACTGGCTTTATAAGTCTGGTCTGCTTGCAGGGCAATATTTTCCATACATACCCATTCTCCAGCTCGACCATTGCCATTATGATCAGCTATACTACGGCAGAATGATCCTGCTGTCGAAAATCCATTGATGATCATGAAATTTCCTGAAGGCGTAGGGACATTTGGGAGGGTTCCGCTTATATTCGTAGTTGGATTAGACCAATTCGGATCACATGTTAAGGTGTTCGCAACGAAATATCCTCCCCCAATTGGCACATTGGTTGATGCGCCAGTACAACCTGCACTCTCAGCACAACCTGATGCCCCCAAATCTGTAACTGCCGGAGCGGTTGTAAATTCTTCTAAAAATATTTGTTGACAAACTGGATTACATTCATCGGCATCCAGAATACCATCATTATCACTATCCAGATCAGAATTATCGTCAATACCGTCGTTATCCATATCGGGGGTACCGACAAGGCCGCTACAGGCACAGGCTGGATTACTCTGTGTTCTCCATATACTTGTTGTAGGGACAGCACAACCTCCAAGTGCAATTAATAAACCGTTAGCATCGACAGGGCCGGTAGAATTGACAGAGATAAAAGCTTCGAAACTATCGGGACAACCATCATTGTCTGTATCTGTCTCAACATAATCATGTTGTCCATTCAGGTAATCGGTATCCGTAGCACTGGTACATCCCATCACTAGGTGGCCCGTTGAATTTCCCGAGGCATCCAAACGGTAATCGCCGTCACCATTATCATCGAGCCTACAATTTTCTAAAGTCACATTGTATAATCCGCAAGCTGCTACAGCATCAGGAATGCCATCATTATCAGAATCT
>JAHDGC010000843.1 GCA_020627865.1 Saprospiraceae bacterium
ATGAATAGGTTAACCGAACACGCCATAGAAGAATTTGCCATAAGGCTATTAGAACGGTTGGGCTACGAATATGTTTATGCCCCTGATGTTGGCCCGAACACAGACCGGAGCGAACGCAATAATTTTGCAGATGTTTTGTTACGAAATCGTTTGGAGCATGCCATCCGCAACATCAACCTGACGGTACCTTATGCCGCACAGGATGAAGCCATTAAAACCCTTGACCGGATCGGTTCTTCTGACTTGATTGCCGATAATGAAACTTTTCACCGGATGTTGACGGAAGGCATTAAGGTTTCTTATCAAGAAGATGGCAACGAAAAGGGTGACTTGGTCTGGTTGATTGATTTTGAAAATATAGAGCACAATGAGTTTGTGGTGGCTAATCAATTCACGGTTGTTGAAAATGATAACAATAAACGCCCTGACATTGTATTATTCGTCAATGGTATTCCGTTGGTGGTTATGGAACTGAAAAATGCCGTTGGGGAAAATGCCACGATAGATGCTGCTTATACGCAACTGCAAACCTACAAGGCTACCATCCCGTGCTTGTTTACCTACAATAGTCTTATGGTTGTCTCTGACGGGCTGCAAGCCAAAGCAGGTTCCTTATCCGCAGGAAAGACCCGGTTTATGTGTTGGAAATCTGCCGACGGGAAAGAGGAAGCTTCCAATCTTGTTAGCCAGTTAGAGACGCTCATCAATGGGATGCTGAATAAAGAAACTTTGTTGGATTTGATCCGTCATTTTATTGTTTTTGAGCAATCCAAAAAGGAAGATAAAGAAACCGGCATCATTACCATCAGTACGATAAAAAAGCTGGCGGCCTATCACCAATATTATGCGGTTAATCGTGCGGTAGAATCTACCTTGAGGGCATCGGGATATGTTTTAAAAAAGGAGACTCCGTTGAGTAAGGTCATGGAAGGTCCGGAAAGCTATGGCTTGCCCGGCGTCAAAAAGCAGGCCGTCGGAGATCGGAAAGGTGGCGTGATCTGGCACACCCAAGGTAGTGGGAAATCCTTGTCGATGGTTTTTTATACGGGAAAAATTGTACTTGCTTTAGACAACCCGACCATCTTGGTTATTACAGACCGGAATGATTTGGATGACCAGTTGTTTGATACTTTCGCCATGTCCAAACAACTCCTCCGGCAAGAACCCGTTTCGGCAGGGAGCAGGCGACACCTCAAGGAATTACTGAAAGTGGCTTCAGGTGGGATTGTGTTTTCTACTATTCAAAAATTTCAACCCGAAGAAGGCAATGTTTTTGAAACCTTATCAGAACGTAAAAACATTGTTGTAATTGCGGATGAAGCCCACCGGACACAGTATGGTTTCAAGGCCAAGACGATAGATGCTAAAGATAAAGATGGTAATGTTATTGGAAAAAAAATTGTTTATGGTTTTGCCAAATACATGCGGGACGCCCTACCCCAAGCGACCTATCTTGGCTTTACGGGAACACCGATAGAAAATTCTGACACCAACACGCCTGCTGTTTTTGGCAACTATATCGACATCTATGATGTTGCGCAGGCTAAAGAAGATGGGGCAACCGTTCCGATATATTATGAGAGCCGTTTGGCAAAAGTTATCTTGTCGGAAGAAGGCAAGGAATTGGTTGAAGCTGTTGATGATGAACTGGCCAGCGAGGACATGAGCAGTACCCAAAAAGCGAAAGCAAAATGGACACAACTGGAAGCATTGGTGGGAAGTCAAAAAAGGATTCAGAATATCGCAAGGGATATTGTCCGGCATTTTGAACAACGGCAAGAATCCTTTATAGGCAAGGCCATGATTGTAAGCATGTCCAGAAGAATTGCGGTGGATTTATACCAAGCCATCACGAAGATAAAACCAGAGTGGCACTCCGATGATCCTGATAAAGGTGTCATTAAAGTGGTGATGACGGCCGCTTCCAAAGATGGTCCGGAGATGATTAAACATCACACCAGCAAAAAGCAACGCAAGGCTCTAGCGGAACGCATGAAAGATACTGAAGACGAGTTGAAGCTGGTTATTGTCCGGGATATGTGGCTTACCGGCTTTGACGTGCCGAGCATGCACACCTTATATATAGATAAGCCCATGAAAGGTCACAACTTGATGCAGGCCATCGCGAGGGTAAACCGGATTTACGGAGATAAGCCCGGCGGTCTGGTGGTGGATTATCTGGGCATTGCATCCGACTTGAAAAAGGCATTGATTTTTTATTCTGATGCAGGTGGCAAGGGTGATCCGGCCATTGCACAAGAACAAGCCGTAAAAATAATGTTGGAAAAACTAGAAATCGTTTCCCAGATGTATCATGGTTTTCCTTATGAAAACTATTTCGGGGCAGATACCGGAGCCAAGCTGTCGATGATTCTGGCCGCAGAAGATCATATTCTGGGTTTGGATGATGGGAAGAAAAGATACCTGAAGGAAGTTACGGCATTGTCCAAGGCATTTGCTATAGCTATTCCACACGAGCAGGCGATGGATGTCAAGGAAGAGCTGTCTTTCTTCCAAGCGGTTAAGGCGCGTTTGTCCAAATTTGTAGCCAATGGTTCTGGCAGAACCAACGAGGAAATAGAGACGACGATCCGGCAGGTAATAGATAAGGCACTGGTGTCTGAGCAGGTTATTGACATCTTCGATGCGGCAGGAATCAAGAAGCCGAATATCTCTGTACTATCTGAAGAATTCTTGTTAGAATTGAAGGGGATGCAGCATAAAAACATTGCCTTAGAGGTTTTGAAAAAATTATTGAATGATGAAATACGGGCGCGTTCCAAAAAGAATTTGGTCAAGGGAAGGAGTTTGATGGAAATGCTTGAAAATGCTATTCGCCGTTATCATAATAAGGTAATTGATGCCGCAGAGGTGATGGAAGAACTTATCGACTTGAGCAAAGAAATTACCGGCATGGATGATGAGGCCAAGGCGATGGGGTTGACAGATTTTGAGTATGCTTTTTATACGGCTGTAGCGGATAACGATAGTGCGCGGGAGTTAATGCAAAAAGAAAAGTTACGGGAGTTGGCTGTTGTGCTAACGGAAAAAGTCAAGGCAAATGCTTCGATTGATTGGACCATAAAGGAGAATGTGCGGGCGAAGCTGAAGGTGATCATCAAGCGAACTTTGCGGCTATATGGTTATCCTCCGGATATGCAGAAGCTGGCGACGGAGACGGTGTTGAAGCAGGCGGAGAAGATCGCGGGGGAGTTGACGCGGTAGTATGCTACACCATACTACTGGACATTTTGTAAAATTCGTATGCGATGTGATGGTGCCGGTACTAC
>JAHDGC010000844.1 GCA_020627865.1 Saprospiraceae bacterium
TAAATCCAATTGGCGACGCTTCCTCAAGGGTTTGGTACAAAATATGAGACATATCCATTGGGGATAGATTGTCTATTTCTGGAATGGGCCTTAAATTCTGCGCCTGCATTCTCCGGTTCATTTCTTCCTGTAGTTTTTTGATGAATTCGTCTTCTTTTCTCATGATAGTAGATTGGTGTTTTATGATAAAGTAGCCCTCTGCAAGTTAAATAAATTTTATAGTTTTTTAAATCCTTTCTATAAATTTTTCCATTTCAATTAAAATGGCTACATTCGCATTAAAAGCATATATAACAAAACAAACATATGCCTACACCAACGATCCTTATTGTAACGGCCAACGATGCAGAAGGAAGCCTCAGCAGATTATCAGATGAAGCGAAAGAAATTCAACGAATTCTAAACAGTGTCCCCGAAAAAGCTTATGAAATAATCCTACTTCCCAGTGCGAAGATTGTTGATATTATTGAAGTGTTTAAAGTCCCTAACCGCATAATCGAAGTTTTCCATTATGCTGGGCATGCAGATGGCGCAACGCTCCAACTAAAAGACGATGATGCATCCGCTCGTGATTTGGCAGCAAAAATCCAGTCTGCCGGAACCGTTAAGTTTGTTTTCCTCAATGGTTGTGCTACCATGGGACAAGTCAATTATTTTCACACAGCAGGTGTTCCGCTTGTTCTAGCCACTTCTCGTAAAGTTGGGGATGAACGGGCATACTGGTTGGCCACACAATTTTATGCATACTTGCTTAGCAAACAATCGGTTCAAAAAGCTTGGAAAGAAGTGCGTACAGATGCCAATCTTTTACATAAAAATATACCTTTTGAAATATCTAGACACGTTTATACTAGAAAAGAGGAAGCAAATACTAGCGATCTGGCATGGCGGCTCTACCAACTTGAAGATCGTGAACAGACAGATTACAATCTCCCTTTTCTTTCCAACAATAAAATCACGACATCATTAAGTCATACCATTTTCCTAGAAAAACTTATTTTTGCGTTGGATGATTTGGACAACCCTGCCCTACAGCAGATCCAAAAACTAGGAGTCGATATAAAGCGAGCAATTTATGTTTCTGACAATAAGAAGATTTCAGCATTACTGGAAGTATTGCCCTATCCTATCGGGATTCGACTCCGAAAAATTATAGCGAAACCGGAGCAACGTTCTAACGACTACTACAGGGAGTTGTTATACGATTATGCTTTCTTTTTTGAAACACTTTTGTACCAAACCTTTGCTTTACTTTCTGCAAAAATCTGGCAAGATAAGGAAAAGGCTTTTGTACAGTTGCCTGATAAGATGAAAACCCTGCAAAACTTTCTCCGGCAAAACAGGCTTTCGGAAACGCCGGATACTTATGTAGATAGCATTCACGTTTTGACTGATTGGTTACGACTATATAACCCCAATGCGATTCCTTTTACGGATGATTTTTTGAATTATTTGTATACCGATAGTTTTCAAGAAGCGACCCGTTTCTTTTTCTTACAAAAAAGATATTTTCAAGAACGGATTCGACTAGAAGAGGAAAATGCATTGCACTACTGCGCACTTTCTCAACAATATATAAACGCGAGCTTTCCAGAATTTACTTTTCTACTAAATTACGTGATGGCTTCTGTTCGAGGTATCAAGGTAAAAAACTTCCGGCATCTTCCAACAGATTATGCTCCTATCGAAAATATTGTTTCTAACCTGTTTGTTTCGGATGCAGAACCGTCCTCGCTTCCAGGACAAGAAATGATGGAAAATAAATTTGTACTCTCTTTTTACAAATCTAAACCCAGCATTGGTTTGCATTCCCTTAATCTTTTCCCCTTCATCATTGACCGGAATGTTTTTACCGGAAAGCCAAACGATGAAGTTGATCTTTATCTATTGATTGGCATTTTTGCTACCCCTGCAAAAACAGAAGCCTTCCATTTTGTCTCTATAGAAAATCCTGGGGAGGTATGGCGTTTTGATCCTACAGAACAACAAGTTAGTCTTTTGCATACCCATGAAGAAACCACACTGATCCACGAGCAAAATCATCTCATGGCAGACGCTTGGGAGTTTAAAAACTATCTGGCCGAATATCAAAGCCAATTTCTTCAACGCCTACAATCCTAAGTCATGCCAGATAGCCCATTTAAATTATTAGATCCATACGGCCCAGAGGAAAAGGATATTTTCTTTGGAAGGGATGCGGAAATTGTGGCTTTATATCACTTGTTGAAACAAACTCGACTGGTGTTGATTTATGGTGGTTCCGGAACAGGAAAAACGAGTTTGATTCATGCTGGGTTACCCAAGGTTTTTAAAATTACGGATTGGTTTAGATTATCTATCCGGCGAAAGGATGACATTAATATTTCATTGAAGGAAACTTTGTCTCGATTCCTTGAAGGCGATAACAATAATTTGACCCAACAGATTCAGGCCATCTATCAAAATCGTTGGATTCCCGTTTATCTAGTCTTTGATCAGTTTGAAGAAATTTTCACTTTGGGGAATGAAGCAGAAAGGGTTACGTTTTTCAAGACACTACAGGAAATTTTAGATGCCAACATTTCTTGTAAGATTATGCTTTCCATGCGAGAAGAATACATCGGGCATCTCTATGATTATGAACCCTACGTACCGACACTTTTTGACAAACGTTTTCGCCTTGAACCGATGAAAGATGTTACCACTCAGGAGGTCATCAAAAAAATGTGTGCGGTAAATGGTATTCAATTGGAAAATGATGAACTGATCAGCAAGGGAATTTTACAAAAAGTGAAATTAGGTAAACAAGCAGCTTACTTGCCTTATCTACAAATTTATTTGCATTATTTATATAACCATGCTATTTCAAATAGCGGTGCTCCTGTTTTCAAAAAACAAGATATTGACGAAATTGGTGCCTTGGGGAATATCCTGAAAAGATTTATTGATAACAAAATAACTGAAGCACAAGCTTACTTGCATCAATTTCATCTTAGTGATGATTTTGCACAACAATTGTTGGATGAATTTGCGACTAGTGAAGGGACTAAACTTTCGATGACCGTCCCTAAACTCGCCCATAATTTAAAGGTAAAGGAGGAACTGGTTTCAAAGACTTTGCTGTATTTTAGTGCTACGGCTAAGTTGCTGCGGGCTGATGAAAATGATGTCAGTCGATATGAGCCGGTGCATGACGTGGTGGCGCAGCAGATTCATGAATTGCGTACGGCAGAGGATAAGGAGTTTAAGGCTTTTGTTCGGAAATTGGAATTGGATTTTCAGCGGTGGGAAAAGGATGAGCGATCTGA
>JAHDGC010000029.1 GCA_020627865.1 Saprospiraceae bacterium
TAATCTCTCCCTCTTACGACCCTAATCTCTCCCTCTTACGACCCTAATCTCTCCCCTTTACGACCCTAATTCCTCCCCTTTACGACCCTAATCTCTCCCCCTTTACCTTTGTAAGTTTATGATTTTCAATTAGTTAGCTTTTTCTAAATAATTAAAAGAATAAAAGTATTTAAAAGGTCTTAAAAGAAAATTATGACTTTTAACAAATTTTTTTTCTTTTTTGTCCTTGTTTCGACCCTAGAAATAGAGCAACCCACAATCTCTCCCCCTTTCAGAAGTTTTCAGATTTTGATAAGAATTTTAGCGGTATAATTACGTTTTTTAGTAGGAAAACCTTGGAAAAGTAAATTAAAGTGTTGAAAATCAGATTTTATAGGAACGACGGAATGAGGAAAATTGAATATCTGCATTGCAGGAACTGGATAGATTTAAGCCGCTCCTTCCTTAACATTTAAGATAAACCCGACCCGAAAAACATTCTCAATAAAAACATTGGGATCATCCTTCAACATTTTTCGGATTTTGGAAATGAAAACATCGAAACTGCGGCCTAAGAAATAATCTTTCTTGCCATAGATTTCTTCAACGGCATCATCCCTTCTGAGGATTTTGTTTTTATGTAAGCAAAGCAACCGGAGGACTTCATTTTCTTTTTCCGTAACCCGGATGACGTTATCGTCAATGCTAAGCTCTTGCCTGTTGTAATCAAATTTATAGTTGCCGATGGAAAATAGGGTAGGGGATAGAGCTGCAATGGTTGGGGCAGCACTACGTCTGAGGATAGCTTTAATTCTACACAACAATTCTTCTTCGTCAAAGGGTTTACAAATGTAGTCATCTGCATTCAGATCGAATCCGGCCAGTTTATCCGCTTTCAGGGAGCGAGCCGTCAGGAAAATTAAGGGGACTTCGGCGTCTTGCTCTCGGATGATTTTGGCAAGGGTAAAGCCGTCCATTTCGGGCATCATCACATCAAGGATTAGCAAGTCAAATTTGGTGTTTTGAAAATAATGCAAACCATCTTTCCCATCACGGGCGAGCTTAACCGTGTAGCCTTCCGATTCCAAAAATTCTAGGAGCAAGAACCCAAGATTGAGATCATCCTCTACCAGCAGTATTTTTTTGTTCTCCATGATTGTTGTTGATTGATGCCTTTTGAACAAAGTTTGTATGAAAAATGAGTCCTGTAGGGACGATATGTCTTTGCCAGAGATGATAAGTCTCTGGAATATTTGCAATACACAAATGCTAATTTCCTCCATAAGGCAAAAACAAATCAAAACGCGACCCCTTCCCCAATTCACTAAAAATTTTAATCATCCCTTTATGGGCATCCATAATCATCTTGACATAAGCTAGCCCGATTCCAAAACCTTTGTGGGCATGAATATTCCCTGTATTGACCCGATAAAATTTACTGAAAATCTGTTGCTGATCTTTCAATGAGATTCCGATGCCGTTATCCTGAAAAATTATCGTGTTGCCCTTACTGTTTTTTTGTATGGAAATATCAATTTGGGCGTTATTCGGAGAATACTTTAAGGCATTATCAATCAAATTGCGGAAAGCATTGGAAAGGTGGAAGCGATCTGCATAGACCAAAGTTTGTCCTGTAGGAAGGTGCAAATTCAAATTTGCATTTTTTTCCTGAATTTGCATCTGCATCTCCACAACCAATTCCTGTAAAATTTCATCCAATGGAACGGCCTCTTTCTGAAGGGCGTAGTTCCCGTTTTCTATCTTGGCCAATTGCAAAAAACGGTCAATTTGCGATTGCAACTTTTGATTCTCCTTGCTGATAATCTCCAACAACTGCTTTTCCTTTGCTGTCTTGCTTTTCTGCAATAGTAACTTTTTGGCCAAAGAAATATTGGTTAGCGGTGTACTAAACTCATGGGCCATGTTGTTGAAAAAATCAATATTGATTTCCTGTATCTTTTTTTGTTTGAATAACCGGTAGTTTACCATGAAAAAAACAAAGCTGACAAAAAGAATAAGGCATATAGAAGAAAGAGAAATCAAGCCCATCTGATTAAAAATATAGGCGGTTTTATCTGGAAAATGAATCCGGAGTGAGCGGTCTTCACTTTCTACGAAAGGCGTCATAGAACAACAGTATCCATCTTTGCTACAAGAAGCATTGGGCACATCGGTTTCATAAGTGTAATCTAGCGGAATATCATAGAAGGCCAAAGATTTCTGGATAGCGGTTTCCAAATCATCATCTGCAAGGCTATTTTGTTCTTGATCAGCGAATGAAGTATTTTTTTGAAGTGGCATTGTGCAAGCCGTTTCATTATTTTCTACAGCCATACACATCGCCATCCTGACCTTATTGTCGAACTGCTCTTCCAGTAAAATCCGAGACTGACAAATCCAAATGAACTGAATCAGGATTAGAGCGAGGACAGCCAATGCCGAAGCGGTTATGATAATGGAAGTTTTATTGAGCATATATTTTAGTCTTTATTCTACGAAATATTGTTTTATGTGCAAATAGACTTTTATTGTAACTAAATCCGTCAAAGAATAGAGAGCCGAGAACAGAGAGGCATTATCTATTATGAGTCTGAATACTAGGGCGTGTCTCGGCTCTCTGTTCTCTACTCTTCGTTATTACAAAAAAACAAAATTTTTGCTTCCCTTACCAGCTTTTAACAACCGCTTAACAAGTGCATAACAACTGCGAAACAGCTTCCCATGCTGATCTACCCTAACTTTGTACTATAGAATTTAATGGGGGTTTTACGAATCGGGTGCAAAGGGAAATTTTGCCTTCGCTGTCCTTACATCCCTAAAGGGTTGCTTTCGCGCAATTTTCCTTTACCTGAAATTTCATCAGACACCCATTATTGTATTTAAAATTAATCGCCAACCCAGCGATTCTGGGTAAATAAAAATTTAAATCAGCATGAAAAATTTAAGTCTTGTTTTAATGATGTTCTTTCTTGCGGCATTCAGTGTAAACGAATTGCAAGCGCAATCTCCTGCCTGTTGTGATATTCAAAGTTGTTGTAAAATATCTGATAAAAGAGACAAGGCAACAACTGCTTTTCAGGCCGTGAAGGTTTCAAATAACCAAGTTACAAAAGCAGAAACTAAATCGGCCTGTTGTGGTATCACTTCTTGTCCACTTAGTATTTGCCAGATTTTCTGTGGTAGTGGGAAAGACGCCCAATCGGGAAAAACTGAAGCGGTTTCCTCTAGCGAATTGGCCGTGCTTAAGAAGGAGTAATCCGATTTTTAAAATGCAAACAGAAGCTTCCTGAGTTCGGGAGGCTTCCGTTTTTTTATCCGGCATAAATGTTTGCATACGACAATCCTGCAGATATGTCGTAGCCAACAACGCACGATAAAGTTTAATTCAAAAATATACAAATCTTCTACGATCTCACCAAACCTAACAATACATTTGTTTTTTTAATTTTTTTTAATTTCCCAATCTATTCAATTTCAATACATTATCTCAAAAAATATATAGATTGCTATCCGTAAGCAACAAAACATGGCTTTTTTTGTCAATGTTTTGCCGTATATTGGCGTTATCATTATACAAACATTAATACAAACTATTACTATTTTAATAACATAGAGCTGGTTTAATCTCTGACCTGCTGCTAACGTAAATTTACTGTTTTTTTTTGCAAAACTGTCCATGTGTGCTTGCGTTCATACGCGAGGGGCAGAAGCTATGCATTCTCGATTAAACCAGCTCGTTTAAACCCATGTGAAACTATGTTCAAAACTCTGCAACACCACTTTCCGGTGTCTCGGCAGGCGGCCATGCTATGGCTTCGCCGCTACGGTTGGCGCCTCTCCTTCCTTGGCGTTTTTACCGTATTCTTATTGCACCGTGACTTTGAAGTTCAACTGAATTTTAACACCGTTACAGCTGATTTTTCTACCCACTTTGCACAAACGACAAAAAATACCGGAAAAGAAAAGCGACCCCTTGCCATACATGCATCCCAGAACAAGGGGAAAAAAACAGGGATTTCCCAACAGCGAGATTACATCAAACGATTTGCCCGAACTGCTCAGGAAGAAATGCACAAGTATGGGATTCCGGCGAGTATAACGCTTGCACAAGGATTGCTGGAAAGCGGTGTTGGTGCTAGCCCATTGGCAATGAAAAATAACAACCATTTCGGCATCAAGTGCTTTTCAAAAAAATGCAAAAAGGGACATTGTCGGAATTTCTCCGATGACCACCATAAAGACTTTTTCAGGGTATATGCTTCTGCTTGGGAAAGCTATCGGGCACATAGCCTCTTTTTGCAGCAAGATCGTTATAAGGATCTCTTTGATCTGCCAAGGGATGATTATCGGGCTTGGGCCTATGGTTTGAAAAAGGCGGGTTATGCTACCGATGAAAGATACCCGGAAAAACTGATTCGCTTGATAGAGGCGCTTGATTTGGATGAATTTGATGGTTGATTGTGTGGCATAATGCCTTACATCTCTATAATTTGGCAAGTAATAAAATGTTATTATTTGCCAAATTTTGATTTTTAAGCTTATATTTGGCGAGTAATAAAAATCATGCGACACTATGGAGAAACAATTAATTGGTAGACAAGCAGAAAAAGTCATCTTGCAAGAAGCCTTGGATTCAACAGAAGCGGAGATGGTTTCTGTTATCGGTCGAAGACGGGTAGGCAAAACATTTTTGGTTACTTCCAGCTATAAAAAACAAATCATTTTTGAATTAACCGGAATTCAAAATGCATCTCGTGCACTTCAACTGAGAAACTTTAGGGATGTTTTAGCAGACTATACAGCGGCTGACCTTCCATTGGAAATCCCTCGTGATTGGTTGGCGGCTTTCCAACAACTAAAAACTTATCTGAAACCATTACTGGGAAAAGAAAAAAAGGTGATTTTTTTTGATGAATTGCCTTGGTTGGATACACACCGATCAGGCTTCTTACAAGCCTTCGGGTATTTCTGGAACAGTTGGGCTTCCCGCCAAAATTTAGTTGTTGTGATTTGTGGGTCTGCGGCTTCGTGGATGATTCGAAAAGTTGTTCGAGATAAGGGCGGATTGCATAATAGAATAACCAAAAGAATTCACCTGAAACCATTTACCTTGGGAGAAACAGAGACTTATCTTGCTAGCAGACATATTCATTTTAACCGTTACCAACTCTTACAATTGTATATGGCAATGGGTGGAATCCCACATTATCTAAAAGAAATAAAAAAGGGGAAAAGTGCTGCCCAGAATATTGACCAAATCTGCTTTGCAGAAACAGGTTTGTTGAAAGAGGAGTTTATCAATTTATATCCGGCCTTATTCAATAATGCTGACAAACATCTTGAGTTGATTCGCGTATTAGCGACCAAGCATCAGGGGATGACAAGAGCTGATATTATCCGACAAATAAAATGGTCGAGTGGTGCTGGGGTAACCAAAATATTGGAGGAGCTGGTACAGTCTGGCTTTATCAGTTCCTATTATCCTTTTGGCAAGAAAAAATCAGAATTGATCTATCGCCTTACAGATGAATATTCCCTGTTTTATCTCCAATTCATGGAAACGAGGAGGCATGAAACAAGCGGTACATGGAATCATTTGAGCCAAACACAACCTTATAAAATTTGGAGCGGTTATGCTTTTGAAAATCTTTGCCTGAAGCATTTACCACAAATTAAAAAAGCCCTCGGTATTTCAGGAGTATATGCACTGTCTTCTACTTTTTATAAAAAAGGAACAGCAACGGAAAAAGGAACGCAAATTGATCTGGTACTGGATCGGAACGATCAGGTTGTCAATTTATTTGAACTTAAATTTTACAATGAAGCTTTCAGCATTAGCAAAACTTATGCCGCTACATTGCGGGAAAAAATGAGTGTTTTCCGGAAACATACCAAAACCCGCAAGCAATTATTTTGGACATTGATTACAACTTATGGACTACAACACAACCAGCACAGCTTGGGACTGGTGGACAGTGTTTTGGATATGAATATTTTGTTTGAGTGAAATCTCAATCTTTAAGTTTGTAAAATATTATTATAATTATCCTCATTGCAGGGCAACAATCCTTTTCGCAATCACCCGACCATCATCCAAAGAAAACTGCAACAAATAGACGCCAGCATTTATACCCGTTTGCCATTCTGTTCTAATGGATGAATTTGAAAAATCGCTACCTTGCCACTGCCTCAACATTTGTCCTTTGGTATTAGATAAGATGATATTGTTCACGTCAATATTTTCCCATTGCATCGTAAAATCGCTGACAACAGGATTGGGAAAAACAAGAATTTTTTCTTCCTCGGATAATTCATTTGTAGTGCTGGACAAATCGCCCATACAAACCATTTCCGCCACTTGGTTCCGGATATCGCCGAGCAAAGGATACAAGTTTGCACCGGGGCAAGCCGTTGTAGTGCAGCTATTCGGCAAACCATTCCCGTCCA
Source organism: Saprospiraceae bacterium (assembly GCA_020627865.1). Lineage (GTDB taxonomy): Bacteria > Bacteroidota > Bacteroidia > Chitinophagales > Saprospiraceae > JAHDGC01. The sequence goes on from JAHDGC010000029.1 coordinate 6,427, forward strand.
GATGTCCGGAAACATTATTGAGGTTGGTTTCGGAATTACTGTGATAGTCGCTGGCGAGCACGTTGATGTTTTTGGAACAAGCTTCCCAAGCGATAAAATTTTGCAAAGCTGTGATAGAATTAGTGGAAGGAATAGCCGTTTCATAATTGCCAATCATGCAAATCCCCGTCGTATTGGAATTCATACAGCTAAAATGCGCCCCTTGTCGATTTTCCCCCCTTCCTTCATAGACAACCCCATGCGGATCAATCAACCAATTATAACCAATGTCATCCCAACCGTTTGTATTCACATGATAATCATAGTAAGAACGAACCACCGCCGCATAATCCGAACTCGTTGTGTGACCTGCCGAATGATGTACAATAATATGGGTCGGTGTCGTAGCTTGAGGTGTGGCATCTAAGGGACAATTTCCGGAAGGGCACCAACACATTCTGCCACAGAAATCGGGTTGTTCACAGGTGCAATTTTCTGACCCACTTCTTATAGAAGTGTCATCCTCGTGTGAAGAATGCCCAGGAGTGAAAAGCCGGATGACAAATGGGGCAGGGGAAGGCGTATCCGATTTAATTTGTAAATATGTTGTTTTATCGTCCAGTTCAATAGCCGCAAAAACGGTTCTATCTGGTGTTTTGCCCTCATGCATGCGGGGGAAAGTTTGCCACTCCGACCACTCTTTTTCGGTGATGGTTCTGTAAAATAAATTGCCCTCAAATTTGGGGTCTTTCACATAGCCAGAAAGCATGATAAATGGGGTGGGCATCTCCGTTTTTATGGCAATCTCTTCGCTGAAGAATCCGGCAGTTTTGGCCTTGTTATCTTCTTTAAAGTAAACCGTATGTTGAAAACGATCATTGGGGCTTTGCTGCAAAGCTGCTTTTTGCTGGCAAGCGGAAAAGGTGAAAAGTATAGCGATTAGGGACAGCGTGGTTAAAAGGAGAACTTTTTTCATATTGTTTTTGGTATAATCAAATGATGATGGCTGGGATTAGCCAAATTTGCAGTTTAGTATTATTGTTATGTTGTATAAAACGAATAGTACTATTTTGCGGTATACGGAGAATGCTAATGTTTTGTTAAGAACGGTGCAGAACAACATGCACTAAATGGCCTTAATAATATCAATGGCTTCCAGTAATCCAATTATTTTAACACCATTTTTTAAGGCATAACCAGATTCCTTCATGGGACAAACGATAAAATTATGTTTCGCCTTAAGGGTATTCATCGCCTCTGTATTGCCTCTGGATAATTTAGGCGCAAGACTATATTTTATTTCAAAAACCCAATGGGGTTCCGTTCCTCTGAGTATAACCAGATCAATTTCCGCATCATCCTGTGTTTTAAAATAAAAAGCCTGATTTTCATTTTTCAAATGACTCAACAATTGTTGTATAACGTACCCTTCCCAAGAATTGCCCACCATTTGATTATCCTGAAGATCGAAAAAAGAATTTATCTCTAATAATTTATGTAAGATACCGCTATCTCGAATATAGATTTTAGGAGACTTCAAGAGCCTTTTTTTCATATTGGTATAATAAGGCGGTAATCGACGGATAAAAAAAGCACCTTCGAGGAAATCAAGGTAGCGGCTTACGGTAGGTGTTGTAACGCCGAGTGCTTTTGCAAAATTATTAACATTGAGATTACTTCCATGTGCACTGGATATAATGCGGAGTAACCGGAATAGAAATAGGGGTTCGAGATCCAGACCGAGAATGGCAAGATCGCGCTCAATGGTCGCCTTGATAAAGTTCTTCTTCCACAATTCCGAAATGGTATCATTGGGAGCTAATACGGCATCAGGAAAACCACCTCGGAACCAATGCTTTTCCATCGGGATGGCTTCTAGCTCATCCAATGTGAAGGGATTCAGTTCCATATAAGCAATTCTTCCGGCAAGCGACTCAGAACTTTGCCGCAGCAATTTTGGTGTGGCGGAACCCAAAATCAGGAATCGGCAAGGCTTTCGATTTTGGTCAATCAAAGCCCGGATGCTGGGGAATAAATTTGGAGCAAATTGGATTTCATCCAAGATAATGAGCTTATTCTGATGTGTGGACAAGAAATATCCTTCATCATCCAATTTTCGGTTATCGGGCGGCCACTCCAAGTCCAGATAGATAGCTGGGACGGATAAATCTTTCACGATATCCTTAGCCAGCGTTGTTTTGCCCACTTGTCTTGCACCGATTAATGCAACGGCGGGGAAGTAATTGAGCAGTTGCAGCAGTTCTTTTTTAATTACTTTTCGATCCATAATCCTGTAAATTTAAAGTTTAACTTTAAAATTACAGGATTATTTGCTAAAAATGAAATAAATTAAAACTGTCTTGACGAAAATTATTTACAATGGAATTATAAAAAAATAAGCATTAATTTATTGGATATATGTAATTTATTGATTAGTTTGGCTGCACATTTGGTGTTTTCCTATGCCAAATCACACTGCATGAAATATACTATTGCCAAACAAGCATAATCCTTCAAACACATTTAACGACTTTTTTATATACGAAAAAAAGGGTAACCTTTTGTATGGGAACACCATTAATCCTTGAAAACAATTTTTAACCAAAACACAAATCGAAATGAAAAATGTAACTACTATTCCACAAGTAACCAATCCAAAAGGATTTTTACCTTCTCTTATTGATGTCTTGAAATCTTTAATGGGGAGTGTCTTTAAATTTTCCAGCCCATTGTCTGGGGGGAAGAATGATGATGGGGATGTGGGGGGGAATCCGCCAAAAGTGACAGCCGTGAAGGTAAAGATTTCGAGTGATGGCGGTGATGAACTAGAAATGGATACTAAAGAAATAGTTTTAATTACGGAAGACAGTGTGGAGGCCTTTAAAGGCTATAGTGTAAATCTAAGCATAGATTATCTTTTAGCAGGAACTCCCACGAAGAACACAGCAGGGGTTGTGTATCCGTATAGTGCTAGTTCTGTTGCTAGTGTAAAGATATCTAATGGTAAGCAAACAGAAACCAGTGAGGTACCTTGTTCCTTCAAAGTAATTTCTTAGTAGTAATATTGTAATAACAAACATCTGAAATTATATAAGAAGAATAAACCCTTGAATGAATAAAAATACGGGAATTTTTCTTGCTGTTTTTTTTCTGCTTTTTATCTCCTGTTCGTCATTTGCTTTTCAAACACGAGATTCAAATACGGACACAGATACTTTAGCCGCCCGACAATTTTTAAAAAAAGAAAAAGAACTTACGGCCTCAGGAGCTTATACTAAAGCTCTTGGGGCTGTTGAGGATGCACAGGATTTATATGCTAAGCATGCTCTGTGGGAGGATGTTGTTAGGTGTGGCGTTCGGTTAGCAGAACTGGCCGACAATTTTGAGACATCTGACTTAAAGGTCAAGTATGCAAATCAGGCCTTGACTTTAGCGACAAAGCATCTGGCAGAGAATCACTTCTTATTGGCATCGTCCTACCGGCAAAAATCGGAATCCCTGATGATGCTCGGAGAATTAGACTCCGCCAATTATTTTTTGAATCGAGCTGTCCCCATTTTTAACCAGCACCAAGATTGGGAAGCATTGGGATGGACTGAAATTTTGCTTGGAATAAATTATCTGAATCAGCACCAACTGGATTCTTGTGATTTACATTTTAATCAAGCAAGCCTATTATTACAAAATCAAAATTTACCAGAAGAAGACCGTAAAAATATCCAAGCTTCTTTACTCAAACTCAGGGGGATACTTTTTCAGCTTCAGGGAGATTATGACAAAGCGATTCAAAACACCCAAGAGGCCCTTGCTATAGATTTGGATAAAACGGAGTTTTCATCTTTAGATTCTTCTTTTATTTCAACACATTATAATAATTTAGGGGTTTTTTATTTGGCTAAAGGAGACTACCAACGTAGCTTAGATAATTTTTTAGAAGCGACTTATAATAAGAACAGAGATTCTCAAGATCCCATATTACTAAATAACATTGGACATTTGTTTATAAAAAAGGAAGAGTATAGAAAGGCCATTACTTATTTCAAGGAAGTCTTGGATATGCCATTCAAGGAAAAAAGTAAAGAAAAAACTAAAATTGATGCCCTTAATGGCTTAGGTTCCTGTTTCAGAAGTTTAGCATTATATGATGAGGCTTTGGTCTATTACGGAGAGGCCATCCGTTTTCCGAATAATACTAAAAGATTTGTTTCCCAACTTCTTATGGGGGGAACTTATATTAAAAAAGGACAAGCACAAAAAGCCTTAGAAGTTTTGAACACCGCAACGGCTGCTTTTCATAAAGACTCCACAACTACCAAATATAAAGATGCCGATTTGTTTCAATTTTATTTTCGAGTAGGAGAGGCGCATATATTAGATCAAAACCCCATTGCTGCTTTGCAATTTTATCAGAAAGCCCTAGTAGAAAATCATGCAAACTTTAAAGACAGTTTAAATTATCTAGTCAACCCTTCTTTAGTAGGCATCGATGATCCCATTTACTTTTTAAAAACAATGCGGGAAAAAGCAAAAGTACTTTCGACTTTTATGGATCAACCCGCACAGATGGAAGCAGCCTTAGAAGGCTATCAATTGGTTGCGCAATGGATAGATACCCTCCAAGTAAGCTACACCTCCGAAACCAGCCAATTGGATTGGAGTACAAAATTCAAGGAAATCTATGGGGAAGCTATTACCATTGCTTACCAACAATACCAAACCACGCAAGATCCAAAATATTTAGAGCTGGCCTTCTCCTTTTCCGAAAAAAGTAAAAATGCTATCTTACTAGAAACCTTAAAATCCAATGAAGGAAAATCACAAGCCGGTATTCCAGATAGTTTAATTCAAAAAGAAAAAGACCTCAATCTGGATATTGTTTTTTATGAAAAAAAATTAGAACAAGTCAAGGAAAAAAAAGACACGGCTAAAATTAAATTATACCAAAAATACCTGACCAAGTCCCGTTTGAATCTGGTCGATTTAAAGGAGCAACTGGAAAAAGATTATCCGAAATTTTATGATTTAAAATATGGTGGGGAAAGTATTTCTATTGCAACAGTGCAATCCCAATTACTTGATGAAAATACTGGGCTGTTGGAATATTTTACCGGGGATAGCACCACTTTTGTTTTTGTGATTACCAAGGATGCGGCAACCATATTGCCACTGGATTCTTCGGAAAAAATCAAACAATCGATAAATGGTTTCCGAAAGATACTTTTAGACCCTGCCGCTTTCCGGCAAAATGCGAAGGAGACTTTTGCAAATTATGCGCACAAAGCTACTGCGGTATATCAGCAGGTTTTACGAAAGCCGCTTGAAACACTTCCCGAGCAAATAAACCAACTTATTATTGTGCCGGATGGTGCTTTGAATACCGTTCCGTTTGAGGCACTGACCAAGACAATAGTGGCAGAAACAGAAGAAGGTTTTGGTTTGGATTTTTCAATATTACCGTATGTGTTGTATGATTTTCAATTGCATTATAGTTATTCCGTAAGTTTATTGTTGAAAAACCAAGCACAACGAGAGCGTTTGCCCACCAATGTAACCTGCCTTGCCTTTGCGCCTAGCTATGATAATTTGCCAATAGCGGATGGGGGAGACTTAGCACAGTTGCGAGCCGCTGGTGGGAATCTGGAAGGTACGGCGAAGGAATTGCAACAAATTGCGCACTTCATGAAAGGGCAATTTGATCTTGGGGCTACCGCGACAGAACGACGGTTTAAACAGTTGGCCGATCAATTTGGCATTCTTCACTTGGCTATGCATGGCACGGTAGATTTTGAAAATGCGAATTTTAATCATCTCAAATTTTCAAATATTGCTTCGGATACTTTGGAGGATAATTTGTTACATCATTATGAAATTGCCAACATGGATTTGCAGGCACAACTGGTCGTTTTGAGTGCTTGCGAAACGGGCGTGGGCAAATATGAAGAAGGGGAGGGCGTGTTCAGTTTAGCGCGTAGTTTCATGTATGCAGGTGTGCCCAGCATCGTGATGAGCTTGTGGAAAGTCAGTGATGCCAGCACCAGTAAATTGATGCCTTATTTTTATGAAAATCTTTCCGCTGGGGAGTCGAAGGATCAAGCCTTGCATGGGGCCAAAAAACGTTTCTTGCACGAAGCTGGGGTAGGGCATCGGCATCCGTTTTACTGGTCGGCTTTTGTCGTGATGGGAGATGCACAGGCGCTGAAACAAAATGGCATGGCTTATTTTTGGTGGGGAATAGGTGTTTTGATTTTGGGGATTGCTGGGTTGTTTTTTTTGAGGAAAGGGTAGAGAATAAAAACCAGTAGAGCCACGATGCAGCTCTACTGGTTTTTACTTTAAATCAATCCCCATCATAAACAAAAGACCCCCGCTCTTCAGAAAGCAAACCTTTTTTTACATATTTTTTGGTAACATTGGCACGTTTTACCGCATCCGTCATTGGAGACTGCCCAAAATCTTTCCGAACGGCAAGATAAGCTTCAATCAATACCTTTTCATCATCCGTATTCCATTGACTAGAAAATTGAAGTCCAGAATTTTTATAGCCTTCCAAAATACATTTGGCGACATAACCCGGGCGATTGACATGATTATCGAGCAACAAGGCAACACCATACTCTGAACTGATAAAGTCAGCAGGAGCTTTCCCCGCTACATTCTGTTTCCAATAAAAATTGTTCAATCTATCTAGCGCATGTTGCACCTCCGTTCCCATAACCTGCGTATCTTGACCCGCCAACCAAAATCGGAAAGCCCATTCCGGGGAGCGAAACTGTTCCTTCCCGGCTGCTGTTTTTATATCCTTTTCCTGAAAAGATACGAACCCTTTTTCCGAAGTGGTAGATCTGGAAACATCCAGTCCATGCTGACCGAAGTATTTGAAAAAAGTATCGGGATCATTGGTTTTCAATTTCTTTAGCAAAGCAGGCAATTCGCCCTTCCCGTTACCTGCTCCAAGTGTCCATTGGAAAATGCCAAAAGACAGGAAAGCGTTATCCCAAGTATTGATCGCATCAAGATTCCCTTCATTTTCGGAAACGGCTCGCATGACATTGATGGCGGAATCGGTGATGCCATTTTCGGTCAGTTGTGCTTTTTGGTTTTTCAAGAACCTGATCAGTTTTTGGTTGCCAAAAGTATAAAGTCCCCTTTTGAGTTGGGTAAATTCTTTCCGATGAGTGCCATCAAAAACATTGATTTTTGTTTTGGAATTTTCGATGATGGTTTGTACCAACAAACTTGTATTAATGACCTTTTTGGGTTTTAAAATCAGCAGCGCATCACCGTAGAAAACGGAAAGTTGATCTATAATCCGTTGTGCAAGTGCTTCGGTGAGTTTTTTTCCATCTGTGGGAATGTTTTCTTTTTCACCAAAAGCAGCTAGCGCGGCGATAAGACCAGGAGAATATTCATCTGCTTCAGTTTCCTGTTCTGATATTTTATAACCGAGATCGACAAGCAAGGCTTTCAGGATCATGTTGGCCGGTTTTTCGTTTGCCTTAAGGCTATAAAATTTTTCGACTTTATTTTCGTGGATGGCATCGGCGAGATGTTGCAAATCATCTAGAATATTATAGCGTTTTAGAATAACTTTTGCCAATTTTAAAGAAACGGCGTTCCCCTCCGTGGTAAGCCCATTTTTTTGGGCAAATGCCTTTAGTGCATGCGCTGTACTTTTCCCAAAATCCCCATCTGCACCAAAACGCGCCCAGTTTAACTCTTTTGCAAATCCCATTTCAAAAAGAATGGTTTGCAAACCATGAACATAGTTGTTGTGCTTGCCAATTTTAATGTTGCTGAGCAAAGCTTGCTTTTGGAGCAAGGTTTCCATAGAAAGTTTGTAAGTCATAGAGCTAGAGGGTTGTATTATCAAATTATATTCTTCGTGCTTGGCTTAAATATAGCAACTTTTCACCATTCTGACTACAGGAGTTGACATTATAAACCACTGATAATTGGCGTAATACTCATAATCTTGGCAATATTTTGCACGGAGATTAGCGCCTGTTACGTGAAAAAAGTAAAAAAGTAACAGTTTTTTGAAAAAAAATCACAAAAGCGAGTAACCTTTTGTATTTTGAAGAAATTAATGGGAAACGATCTACAAATTTTTATTAAACAAACTTAAAAAATCAAATTAAAATGGCAAACACAGCAACATCTACCAACACGACAACAACTGTAACTTTCAGCAACCTTCCTAAAGTAGGAAAAGTAACCGTGAAAATCTCTAGCTCTGTTGACCCCAATCATGTTGGTAACTTCGTTACACTAGATCTTGATCTGCCTTATGCTGGTGTGAATCCACTATCCGGAACTATAGAAGACTTATCTGGCACCCCTATTTTTACCTTTACCAATGCCAATAATGGTTTTGAATTCCGAGAAGATGAAATGACGATTATTTTTAATAGCCTTACGGTGTTGAATAATGATTTGCCCACAGCCGTAAAAATTATTTTGAATTGGCCAGATGGCACTTCCAATAACTACGAAAATATTGAATGTTCTTATTAATAACTGTATACCTTAAAAAACCAAATGGGAAGTAGTACCCACCGTATTATTTCCATAACGCCAAACGGAAACGACCCCATTTCTTTATTCGTATTTTATGCTTTTCCCTACCCTGAAATGCATAGTACCAAAATACGACCGGGAAACCTTATGACAAAAAAGCCCCTGGCAACTTCATTGTAATGATGATGTACCAGGGGTTTTTGTATTTTTCTCAGGATATTTCCTATCTTTAATCATCTTTTTCGAGCAGGAATTATTTTTTGAGTCAGAAAAAGTACGAGACATGGTTTGATATTGCTATGACAATATGATTTCTATGCAGTTCGCCGGAAGTGTAAAGTAAAGAGAGCAAACATATGAAAGTGTTAATAATGTGAAAACCATGTTCATTTTTCACGATACAAGATAAAGATGAACGAAGCCCGTAGCTATTCGATTTTTTTCAGAACAGTCTTCTTGGTGTTGCTTTTTAGCAATGTGAATATTGCCTTGTCTTTTTGTCAAACGACATTGGAGACTGATACTTTGCGAGCTGGAAAACTGTTGAAAGCAGTTGATTTACTATCCGAAAAACACCAGTTTCAAAAAGGATTTGATACCATAGCGGAAGCGCAGAAAATATATGAAAAATGGGAAATTTGGGATAAGTATGTATATTGTTATATATCAATGGCTAGAATTAGTGATGAAATTAATTATTCACTCAAGGCGGAAATGGCCGACAAAGCATTGCAAGCATCACAAGATCATTTGTCGGAGAAGCATAATTATTATGCAGAAGCCTTGCGGCAAAGGGGAGAAGCTTATCTTGGATTGGGGAACCCAGATAGTTCTGCTTATTTTTTGCAACAAGCTATCCCTGTGTTTACCCATAACGAAGATTGGGAAAATCTGGCCGTTTGTGAAATGCTGATTGCCATAACGGGACTCCAGAAAGGAGACTTAAACAACTGCGCAAAACATCTGGCCATTGCCGATACTTTATCGAGGAAACATAAAACCGAAGAAGGTTTGCAAGCCATGATCAATAGTATTTATGGGGTATTGTATGATCAGCAAGGGGATTATGAAAAATCTATTTTACTAACCGAAAGGTCTTTAGAGGAATTTATGCATAAACCCAAAAAAGATTTATCGGATTCGACACATCTGGCCAACAGTTACAATAATCTTGGGAAATGGTACGACTTGAAAGGGGATCATCAACGAGCCTTGGATTGCCTGACCAAGGCATATCATATTTATCAAAACCAGTCTAATGTCAGGGGTGAGAAAATCATTGTGTGCAACGGAATTGGGACTTTGCTTTCGAGGGAAGGTCGATATGCTGAGGCGGTTTCGTATTTAGAAACGGCAGCGCAATTATTGAAGGGCTTTGTTGGGCATGTAAATTATCGAGATTACCTGAAGGATTGTTATGTAGAGTTGGGAAATATTTTACAAAAGCAGGGACATTACAGCGAAGCCCTGTCTTTTTTGGAAAAGGCATTAGCTGTTGCTAAAACAGATAAAACTTTAAACCAATTGGCCACGATTTATAACGAAATTGGAAAACCGGAGCAGGCCATTCCTTTACTGAAAGAAGCGTTGCAATATAAAACTGGCGGTGGTTACATCTCGGATTTTATACCACACCGGATTACTCATAATCTAGGAGAAGCTTTTTACTTGACAGGCGATTACAAAACGGCGTTATGGTATTACCAGAAATCACTGATGACCAATTGTCCGGCATTTAAAGACAGTACGGATTACAGCAATAACCCGGAGCAAACCACGATTCTAGATTCGAGATATTATTTGAAATCCCTGCAAGGAAAGGCGCGTACTTGGGCGAAATATGCCACAGAAAAAAAACATTTACAAATCGCATTGCAAACTTACGAGGCAGCGATTAGTGCAACGGATACCTTACGGAATAAATTTGCAACAGAAGAAAGCATATTGTTATGGAATGAAAAGATCAAGCCTTCTTATGCCGAAGCGATTGCGGTTGCTTACCAGTTGTATCAGGAAGAAGGTAAGCAGAAATATCTTGAGCAAGCTTTCAGTTTTGCGGAAAAAAGTAAAGCTGGTCTTTTGCTGGAGTTTATACAAGCATCGGAAGGGAGAAGTTTTGCAGGAATGCCAGATAGTTTAATTCGGCAAGAACGAAAACTTAACATTGATCTTGCATTTTATGAAAAATTATTATTGCAATCCAAGGGAGACTCCGCCAAAACAGTGCTTTACCAAAATTATCATTCCTCCACTCGGCTGGAATTAGCGAACCTGAAGGAGCAAATGGAAGCGGATTATCCGACATATTATCAGTTGAAATATGAAAAACGGGTGAACAATATTGCTTCGATTCAGGAAAAACTATTAGATAAAAAATCAGCCATGTTATCTTACTTCATCGCCGATACGGTATCTTTTGTTTTTGTGATTACGCCCCAAGATGTTAAACTTTTGCCTTTGCCAAATATACAACTTATTGACAGTGCCGCTATAAGTTTTCAGAAAGTACTAACGGATCCATTTGGTTTCCGGCAAAGTACTAAAAAAGCTTTTGGGGATTACCATAAAAAAGCATCTGCACTTTATCGGTTAGTTTTAGAACCTGCCTTGAAATCTTTGCCTACTTCGACAAAGGAATTGATGGTTATCCCCGATGGTATATTATACAGTATTCCTTTTGAGGTACTGACCGAGCACAGGGTTAAAGAGCCTGATATTGATTTTGCTCGCTTGCCTTATTTATTAAAACGCTACCAGTTTCATTATACCTTGTCGGCTAACCTACTATTAAAAAATCATCAGCAAGAAACGAGTTTAAAAAGAAACAATAAATGCCTAGCCATTGCGCCCGCATATAAAACTCAAATGGCACATATCGGAAGTGGTGGTTTGAAAAGATTGCCGGGCACTCCTGAAAATCTTAAGGGAACGGGGAAAGAAATTGAAGCCATTGCCCAATATTTTGAAGGGTATTTTGACACGGAGAAAAATATCCATGAATTAGAATTTAAGGCAATGGCTCCGGAGTATGGCCTGATTCATCTGGCTATGCATGGACAGGCGGATTTTGACAATCCGAATTTTGCACATCTCCAATTCTCCAATCTTGATGATATATCCTCGAATGGGGAAGAAGATAATTTATTGCACCATTACGAAATTACGAATCTCCCGCTCGCCGCTCATCTGGTTGTCTTAAGTGCTTGCGAAACGGGTCGCGGGCACTATGCGGAAGGGGAGGGCGTTTTTAGCCTTGCCCGTAGCTTCATGTATGCCGGAGTTCCTAGTATTGTGATGAGCTTGTGGAAGGTGAGTGATGAAAGTACCAGCATGTTGATGCCTCTGTTTTACGAGGAACTGGCGGCCGGAAAATCTAAGTCAACGGCCTTGCACCAATCTAAAATTTCTTTTTTGGAAATGGCTCCATTGAAATTCAGGCATCCCTATTACTGGTCAGGGTTTATATTGTTGGGAGATAGGCAGCCCGTCAAATCGGGAGAGAGCACCACATTGTTATATGCGTTTGCTTTATGCTTTTTGGTTGCAGGTGGATGGTTAGCAAAGCATTTTTATCAAAAATCTAATATCTAAAAATGAGCGCCAGCGAATGATCAAACGTCTAACAGCGCAGCGATCTAATATCTAACGTCTACCTCCCCAAATCCTTCAACAATTTCCCAGCCTTCCCCGCAAGTTCCCCACCATATTTTTTCACACTTTCCAGATTCATTTTAGCCGCATCTATTTTATTCTGCTTCACCTGAATCAAGGCAAGGTACCATGCCGCATCTTGGATATAAGCATTATCCTTGTGGTCGATTACCGTTTTCAAATACTTGGCCGCTTCGTCCAATTTTGGCGGTGTTTGATTGAGGTAAGTTTGCCCCAGTCCGAAAGCAAGTGTAATGTCTCCAGGCTTTTTGGCCAATGCTTGCTGAAATGATTTTTCGGCAGCGTCAAATTTTCCGTTTCTGTATTGTTGTAAAGCAGTGGTATAAATATCTTCGGTAGAATCTCCCCTGACCATTTCATTCAGGTTGCCCGGTTCAAAGTACTGGCTATAGAGTGCATCAGAAGAAAGGGAAGCGGATTGCATCTGCCAGACAGAGAAAGCAGCTGTAACCAAAAGCAAGAAAGAGGCAGCAATTGCCAAAGGCTTACGATAAAAAGGGATAACACGAGCTTGGGGCTTCTGATCTGCTTCAATATCTTCTTCTTCGATACTTTCTTCGTTAAAATAAGAAGCGCCGATCGTTTCCAGTTTTTGCTGCAATGCCAAGGCTCCTTTGTCAGTAAGGGCGGCATCTACATGTTGCATCAGGTTAACTCTGGCTTTTAACTCCGAATCTGCCTGCATACGCTGTAGGAACACTTCCTTTGCCTTTGCGTCAAGTTCTCCTTCGAGATATTTTTCGATTAATATAAAATCCTGATCCATTATTGTGATATTTTTTAGAGGTTGTTTCGTTTGCAAGTGATGGATATAAAGGATACCCTTTACCTAAAACACTTTGAAATTAAATTAAAAAATTCTTCGTATCATTTGGGTTTATGAACAACATCTAAAATTTCAACTCTTTGTATTTGGGGTCTTTTTCAATCAATTTGACTAACTTCTTTTTGCACTCAAATTTTCGTTTTTTTGCATAGTTTTCGCTTCCATATTTCATCTTTTCCGCAATTTCCTTCATGCTCACTTTATCAAGATACATCCGAAGTACTCGCTGGCAATCTTCGCCCAGTTTTTTAAAATACACCCGATAAAGGTGATATTGTTCATTTTCTTCTATGGCTATCACTTCGTCTGCTGTTAACATTAATTTCATATCATCGGATAAGGTTACCTCTCCAAATGACTTTTTTTTACGGCGATTGAACCAAATATTCCGGCAAACGGCATAAAAGTAGGTCAGGAACTTGCCCTCTAGCTTAAATTCTGGATCTTTTGCCTTCTGATAAAGCAGCATGAGGCCTTCTTGAAAAACATCTCTAGCATCATCTCGACTTCCATTATGGGTTTCTATCAAGTGGGTGATGGCCTTATGATAATTTTTATAAATCTCGTTAATGATCTTATCATTCCCTGCTGCAATACCTTCAAGATAATATTTGCCTTTAGTGTTAGGTGCTGTCATGCTAACTAGTATTTTCTAGATATTTGTTTATACTAAGGTATAATGTGGAGAAATTGGTTGGGATAAAATTTAATTATCAGGTATTTAGCGCGTAAGATATTGCAAAATTCTGAAAATGACAAAAAATGATGTCCTGTGTATGGACAGGGACAGTTAGGGACAAGGCATGCCTTG
>JAHDGC010000845.1 GCA_020627865.1 Saprospiraceae bacterium
ACAAAAGTTTTGTTGAAAAACTAAAATCCTTTTTCAATAAAACAGGCTTATTGCCTGATGGTGTCGTGATTCATGACATTCGTTCAAAAGGCATTACTTTTAATGACATCAACGGTAATGAAATTGATATTCAAGAAATGAGTGATGGCTATAAATCTATATTCACCTTGGTTTCTGAAATCATTCGCCAGATGACCATCCTTTATGGTATTAAAAAGGTCTTGTCTCAAGGTTTGGATGAAAATCTAATATTTCAAATACCCGGTGTCGTTTTGATAGATGAAATAGATATTCACTTGCATCCAACTTGGCAAGTAAAAATTGGGAATTGGTTTAAAAAATATTTCCCTAAAATACAGTTTATTGTAACAACACATAGCCCGCTGATTTGCCAATCGGCAGAAGGTGGCTCTATTTGGAAAATGGAGCATAGTAGCTCGGAACTCAAAAGTAGAAAATTGGTTGGTGAAGATTTTAATCGTTTGGTTTATGGAGATATTCTGGAAGCTTTCGGTACGGAACTTTTTGGTAAGGGAGTCAGTCGGAATAAAAAGTCTAATGAATTATTAGATGAAATGGCTCGACTGAATATGTTGAAAACAGTTGGGAAAATTTCAACGAAAGAAGAAGAGAGATTACTAGAATTACAAAAAACATTTACCACCAATGATTCTTTTGAATTCTGAAAAATTACCAGAGGATCTAGACAAGTATCTGGCAGAAAGACAATCCCAAATTGATAAGGAACCAGACTTTTCTGCCAAAGCAAAGAAAGCCAATTTATCTTGGAGTGGAAAGTCAAAAGCGAAATTCGAGCAAATCCGTAACAAATTACTTGCAACAGCTATTGGTGTCGAAGTTTGTAATTATTGTGAAAACAATGAAGGCATTGATATAGAACATATTTTCCCAAAATCTTTTTTCCCTGCAAGGACTTTCAAATGGGATAATTATTTGTTAGCCTGTAAAAAATGCAATACTCATCATAAGCTGGATAACTTTGCTGTTTTTAATCCGGAGGATTCGAATATATGGGAAAAGCTGGAAAGAAAAATAGAACCACCAAATGAAGATGCTGTGATGATTAATCCAAGAACAGAAAATGGAATGGACTTTTTGTGGTTGGATATTACAGGAAAAACTTTTCGGTTTACACCAAAAGAAAGAGATAATACTAAAAGAGCATTTATTAAGGCGAAATTTACGATAGAATTGCTTGACTTGAATCGTTCACCATTAGTTTCAGCACGACGAAATCAAGCTCATAATTATGTCTCTGATTTGGAGCGTTATGTGAATGTTAAAAACGCTCAAAATTTTAAAGAGTTGATTGCCGCTGTGGCTCCCTTAAATAAAAATGATGTTGATGTGAATCAATTATTTGATCCAGTAAAAAACAAAGTCCTAGAAAATCTAAAGCAAAAAATTGTGGATTCTCCGCATACAACTGTTTGGGAAGAACTGAAGGAGCAACGAGAGAAATTGAAAATAAATCGGTTATTCCAACAAGTACCGGAAGCGCTATTATGGTAAAATTATCTTTTTACTTTATTCACTCCGTCACCGAAGGATCCCAATCAATGATAAAGCCCTCATCCAATCCATCCAAAGTCTCCATATCCCCATCAGACAATTCAAAATCAAAAACATCTGCATTTTGTTGAATTCTAGCTTGATTACTCGATTTTGGAATTACGGAAAAACCATGTTGTAAACTCCACCGGATAAGAATCTGTGGAACCGTTTTCTTATATTTATTCGCCAATTTTTTCAAACTAGGATGCTCACTCCGGCGCATTCGCACCAGCGGACTATAGGCTTGCACAACAATATTTTTTTCCTGACACATATTTACCGTATCTATTCTGGAACGGTAACAGAACGGACTCATCTCGATCTGGTTAACAGTGGGAGGAATATTACAATTAGCCAACAATTCCTGCAAGTGATTGGTTAGATAGTTACTCACTCCGATAGCCTTGCACCTACCAGATGCTGCTATCTTCTCCATAGCCTTCCAAGTTTCTTGTCGGATACCTGCTACCGGATAATGCACAAGGTATAAGTCCATGTAATCCAGTCCAAGTTTATCCATACTTTCATCAAATGCCCAGCGTGTGTTGTCATAACCATGATCGCTATTCCAGAGTTTTGAGGTGACAAAAATCTCCGCTCTCGGAATATGGCTTTCTCGAACAGTTTCCCCAACGCTTTTTTCATTTTCATATAAACTAGCTGTGTCAAACAAACGGTAGCCTGTATCCAGTGCCCATCGCACAGCATTTTTGCATTGTTGTCCTTCATTGGATGCATAAACCCCAAGGCCGAAAAGTGGCATTTCTATACCGTTGTTTAGTGTTATACGAGTATCAACTTTTAGTGGAGGAGATGTCATAATTTTTATTTTTTGTAAAGATAGTGATTGAGATGACTTTTTAATATAAATTCGATGTACAATAAAACTAAGGAGATCGCATAGAGAATAATTCACCACGGATTTGCACAGAACTACACAGATTTTTCACAGATTCTCCACTAACGCGAAGCGTAATCTGTGTCTTAATCTGTGGCCATCCTTGTAATCTGTGGTGCAATTCACAGCCCTGCCTGTTCCTGCGGATACGCAAGCAGGTTTATAAAAAGCGCATGCGATTTTTTGAACCGATATTTATTATCATAAATTTTGCAATTGCTATAACAATAAAACAAAACCTCTTGCGTTTTAGAAAAACATTGCATAACTTTGTATTTCAAAGTACTTTTAATTCTGTTTTATGAAGACCCATACAGAACATTTAGAAACCCTGACCGAAATCCGTGACTTGATGGAACGTTCCTCCCGTTTTATTTCCTTGAGTGGGTTGGCGGGAGTGGTGGCAGGAATGGCAGCATTGATCGGGGCTGGATTTGCATTTTATTACTTTGGAAAAATTCCCTTTGATGGACGGATAGACTATAGTGATTTATCTCGAACGCCTTGGATGAAGGCTATGCCACCATTGCAGTTTTACCTGATAAATGCCGGTTCCGTTTTGTTATTTTCTATTGTTAGTAGCATTTATCTGACGACGAGGACAGCCCGAAGGAATGGCCAGAAAATCTGGGATGCCACAACACGGCGCTTATTAATAAACCTGTTGATTCCGCTTGCGGCTGGGGGAATTTATTGCCTGATACTGTTGAGGCATCAGCTACATTGGATGGTGGCACCAACGACCTTAATTTTTTATGGATTGGGATTATTAAATGCAGGCAAGTAT
>JAHDGC010000846.1 GCA_020627865.1 Saprospiraceae bacterium
TTATTACACAATACACTTCGGGCATGAAAAATGTTGTATGTGTAATTGTCGTTATATTTTAGAAGCTTAATGGCTCAAAATAGAATTTCCTATGGAAAAAATTACAGAACAATCTGGCTTATATCGTCATCTGGAGCAGATGCCAACCGGAACTATTTTACGGAATATCAACAGGGAAGATCAGAAAGTGGCTTTGGCTGTTGAGCAGGTAATCCCACAGATTACTACACTGGTAGATGCCGTTTTTAATAAGATGAATCGTGGAGGCCGTCTTTTCTATACTGGAGCAGGAACCAGCGGCCGTCTCGGTATCTTGGATGCTTCGGAGTGCCCGCCTACTTTTGGAGTACCAAAACATCTGGTCGTGGGGCTAATTGCAGGAGGGGATAAGGCCATTCGCAATGCGACGGAACATGTTGAGGATGATCGCCAGCAGGGATGGCTAGACTTGAAGCAACTGAATGTCCAATCACGGGATATGGTTATCGGAATTTCGGCTTCCGGTACGACACCTTATGTTGTTGCCGCCCTACAAAGTTGTCAGGAAAATGGTATTGCAACGGGATGTATTACCAATAATCCCAAAACACCCTTGGCCGATTTTGCGGATTATCCGATTGTGGTTGATACAGGGGAAGAATTTGTCAGTGGTAGTACCCGCATGAAAGCAGGTACTGCCCAGAAAATGGTGCTCAATATGATTAGTACTGCCGTTATGATCCGACTGGGGCATGTATTGGATAATAAAATGGTAGATATGCAACTCAATAATGCTAAATTAATGGAAAGAGCTACCAAAATGTTGATGGGTTTTTTGAACATATCAGAACAAGAGGCAAAGGTTGCACTAAAATCCAAAGGCTCTGTCCGGGCAGTACTGGAACATTCTGGAATCAAACAAATTACGAAGTAAATTCAGACTATTTAACACAAAAAAGCCAATGACAAACTAAGTTGCCACTGGCCTGTTTTTGATAGGGAGTGTGTTTTTGTTTTACAATACCACCAAGTTAATCTATCCGTCCCCCAGGATTTAGCCCACTGGGTACGGATTCAGGTATCGTCCTATCAAAATTCGGATCGTCTAATGCTCGAATAAATGCAATTATATCTTCAATATCGTCATTATTGAAATTCCGCAACCTCTCTACATCCCGATCAATATCATCCACATCCACATTCGGATTGACTTGCAGGCCGCCATTGTTGCCACCGTTTCCGCCACCATTCCCACCATTATCCGCAGCATCGCTAGCAGTTCTATAAAAACGGATGGTTTCTTCTAGCGTACGACCGACACCATTATGAAAATAAGGGGCAGTCATACTAAGGTTCCTCAAGGTCGGTGTCCGGAAGGCATAAGTCCCATTGGCGCCAGCATCCGAAGAGGGCAACAATGCATGGTCTGGAACACCGATAACATGTAGCTCAAAATCCGAAAACATGGGACCACTATGACAATCATCACAGCCTATTCGGTTAAAGGTATTCATTCCCCTGATTTGTTGTTGGCTCATGGCATTTTCATTGCCTGCAACATATCGATCAAAAGGGCTATCTATAGCTATGATTGTCCGTTCAAATGCGGCAATGGCAATACCGATATTCTGGGCGTTAATGGCATTGTTTTGTCCAAATGCATTGGTAAATAAATTATTATAGGCAACATTTGCCCTTAGCCTGTTTACAATACTATCTAAAGCAAGGGACTCATCAAAAGCATGTCCCCGCATTTCCTCAAAAGATAGGAGTGGGCCAAGAGCCTGTGCTTCCAAACTCCGCTCGCGTACATCCCAGAACATCGGTGCCGTTGCCGGATTGTAATCCCCATCTTCATCCATACCGTTGAATGCCGTGTTCAAAATCGTGGGCGAATTTCGGGGAACTAGGCCAATATCGTCGGAGGTTACATCCCTGCGATCAGGTCCTAAACCGATACCGCCAACCCCAATGGGCAAATCCCGTCCGTCTGCATAACCCAGATCGGGATGGTGACAAGTAGCACAGGCGATATCTTTTTCTCCTGATAAAATGGGATCCCAAAACAACAGGCGGCCTAATTCCCGTAAGGAAATATTATCGGCAACATTAGGGTTTGTGGTATCTATTTCTTCAATATCGGTTATATCAGGAAGATCATCATTATCTGTACGGAAATTGTCATCGTCATCTTGGCAAGAAAATATTAAAAGTAAACTCAGAACAATTAGATTAATCTGGACTAATTTCATGTGATTAGATTTACTAAATTAAACAATCCAAAGGCACTGTTATACATCCTTCAAAGCAATCATATTATGCAGATTGGGATAGCCTCGTTTCTATAAAAATGTTGGTGTAAAAAATGTAAATCAATAAAAGTGATATTTTGTTAATGTATATGTGGCGTCGTAATGCTTTACGACGTTTTATTTTTTGAATGATTCATAAAGCAGCTTTTGCCTATTCTTTGTACATTTGAAAATATTTTATATCAGAAGCAAATGAATCTTGCTTTTAAGACTCATTTGCTATTGATACATATATATAATATAAACCCAGTTAAAATGATTATAACTTTTTATAATCACTTCTAATATTTTGTGTACATGATAAAGACAGGTATGAAAGGATAACACCTACCTGCTTGAGTAAAAAAAATGAAATAAAATTCTACGATGCCAAATAAAAGTTCCGTTTGTGAGGAATCTGTTTTTACCGCGATTTTTAAAGAATATGCAAAAACGCTCCGTAATTACTTGTATTATAAAACGGGGAACATGGGGCTGTCTGGAGATTTGACTCAGGAAGCTTTCGCTAAATTGTGGCAAAACTGTAAGGCTGTTTTACCGGAAAGTGCGAAAGGGTATGTTTTTAAAACCGCCAATAATTTGCTCATTAATGAATATAATCATCAAAAGGTGGTTTTGAAATTTCAGCAAAAACCGCAGCAAACGATAAGCCGAGAGAGTCCTGAATTTTTGATGGAAGAGCAGGAGCTGAAGGAACAACTGGAAGCTGCTATTTCGGCCTTGTCAGAAAAGCAACGGGTCGTTTTTCTATTGAGCCGTGTGGATAAGAAAACGTACAAGGAAATTGCTGAAATGCTCAACATCAGCAGGCAAGCCGTTGAGAAAAGGATGTATAATGCATTGGATGCTTTGCGCAAAGTGATAAAAAATATCCGTTAGAGGTAGGTATCAGGGGAGGTGAACTGTCTTTAATTAGGGATGTTTACAAATTTAAATATTGATTTTTTAATAATTTAAATATA
>JAHDGC010000847.1 GCA_020627865.1 Saprospiraceae bacterium
TTTAACCGTTCAACATTATTGTCCAAAGCAAAAATACACGCTGCCGCAAGATAGCCCGCCTGCCGCATGCCGCCGCCCATCACCTTCCGAATCCTCCGAGCTTTTCGGATAAAATCTGCTTCCCCTATCAACATAGAACCCACGGGAGCCCCCAGACCTTTTGACATACAAATCGAAATACTATCAAACTGCTCCCCTACGGCTAGCGTCGATTCTCCTGTTTCCACCAAGGCATTAAAGATGCGGGCACCATCCAGATGAAGTTTCATTCCCCTATCCAAGCAGAGTTGTCGAATGGGTTTAACCTCATCTAAAGTATAATAACTTCCCCCACCTTTATTACAGGTATTTTCCAAAACCACCAGACTCGATTTAGGTAACCAATCGTACAAGGGTTTTATGGCCGCCTCGACCTGTGCCGCTGTCATTTTGCCATGTTGCCCCTTTACCGTGTTGATGGCCAAACCGGAGTTGACGGCATATCCGCCCGTTTCGTACTGATAAATATGGGAATATTCCTCACAAATCACCTCATCCAATCTTTGCGTATGTGCATTCAAGGCAATTTGGTTGCTCATTGTTCCCGATGGGCAAAAAAGAGCGGCGGCTTTACCGAACATTGCAGCCCCTTTTGCTTCTAGGGCATTAACGGTTGGATCTTGTTGAAAAACATCATCCCCAACCGCTGCCGCCATCATCGCTTCGAGCATTTTTGGCGTTGGTTTCGTGACGGTATCGCTTATTAGGTTAATCATGTTATTGTTTATCAGACTTATTTGAATTTTGTGGCAAGGCAAGTTTTTGTTTATTTTTTAATTCTTTCTCAAAACCATAACATTGTGTAGCCAAACTGGATAAAATATTCAGGAAAAAATCACAGGAGAGTACTTTTAATTCAATATTGTACATACGGGTAAAGTAAAACTCTTCCTCAAATTTTTCTATACACCAAAAACCGATTTTCTTTTCAGAATTTTCATACAGAAACTGGGCAGCCATATCATGGGGCACTTCTTTTAATTCCTTAAATTTGACCTTGCTCGGTGCCACAAACTCCAAGGTAGAACCATACCGATAAATGTAAACCTTCTGGATATTTTTATCCGCTAATTCAAAATAAATCGAAGCTTTTTTCTTCGTAATCTTGGAATAATTCAATTTACTTTCATGGCAAAAAGTAGCAACCACATACTTAAAATAATACCCTCGACTTTTATAGATCTTCAGGCCAATGATGAGAATTTCTAACAAATCTTCTTCAACAATATAAGTTGGCAATTCTCCTTCCGTACACCATCTCCGATCCCTTTTATCCTCTTCATAGCTTTTTAACTCTACATCTACATCCAAAATATAGGTCGGAATCTCCTGATTATTCCTGAAATAGGTTCCGACCATAACAGGATGTGGTCTTCCCAATACGCCCGCTTCTTCGTAGGCCTCTTTTATCGCAGAGACATAGGGATTGAGCGGGGCATCAATAGTCCCTTTCGGGATGATCCATTTATTGTTTGCCGCATTCCGGATAATCAGTACCTGCGGTACTTCGTTATGCATCCTAATGGGAATAATTGCCGACTTCCGTTTCATCAAGGTTGTTTAAGCTGGTGTATACTTCCTCTCTACCCTATGTTAAAGTATAGTTTACATCATACAATCAAATAACAATACTACAATTTCTCTCCTACAAAATAGAAACACATCTAAGAGTATCTAAGTAATGAGTCATTACTTAGTAACGTTGAAACAATAACTAACCTGAAAACGGAATCTTATTTTTTCGCCGTTACTAAACAAAAGTAAACAGAACAAAGCAAAAATTCATTAAAAGCAAGCGAAATTATCATCACTCAATAAAAAGTTCTTATTTTTGCACTTTAATAGTATTCCTAATACAATGATTTTCTAAAATAACACATCTTTTTATGAAAGAAGTATATATCGTTTCCGCTATCCGTACCCCGATGGGAAGTTTTGGCGGAGCACTGGCCAGTTTATCCGCAACCCAATTGGGCACCAGTGCCATCAAAGGCGCATTGGAAAAGGCTAAAGTAAAACCGGCAAAAGTAGACGAGGTTTTTATGGGTAATGTTTGTTCGGCAAACCTCGGGCAAGCTCCCGCAAGGCAAGCGGCTTTGGGTGCTGGAATTCCTTATGGTGTGCCTTGTACTACCGTGAATAAGGTTTGCTCCTCGGGCATGAAGTCCATCATGTTTGGAGCGATGAGTATCATGACCGGAGCTGCGGATGTGGTCGTGGCTGGCGGGATGGAAAGCATGAGCAACATCCCTTTTTATTTACCTAAAGCCAGATGGGGGCAGAAATACGGCCATGGCAAGCTGGTAGATGGTTTGCAAAAAGATGGCCTTACCGATGTTTATGGCAACATGGCTATGGGGGTTTGTGCGGATGCAACTGCAGAAAAGTATGCAATCAGCCGGGAAGAACAAGACCGCTTCGCGATTCAATCTTACGAACGTTCTGCCGAAGCCACAAGTAGTGGAAAATTCAGCGCGGAGATTGTTCCCGTAAGTGTTCCGCAACGAAAAGGTGATCCACTTATCATTCAGGAAGACGAGGAATTCAAGAAAGTTCGGTTTGACAAAATTCCCAACCTTCGCCCCGTATTCGGCAAAGACGGAACCGTAACCGCTGCCAACGCCTCTACCATAAATGACGGAGCCTCAGCATTGGTTTTGGTTAGTGCAGAACAGGCTAAAAAGATGAAACTAAAACCATTGGCAAAAATCTTATCCTTTGCCGATGCTGCACAGGAACCGGCTTGGTTTACCACGACCCCACCCCTCGCTGCAAAAAAAGCCCTCAAAATGGCCAAGATGAAAAAAACGGATATTGATTACTTCGAGGTGAACGAAGCTTTTGCCGTTGTAACGATGGCCTTCAACAAGGATATGCGCCTCAAGGAAAATAAGGTCAATGTTTTTGGTGGTGCTGTTTCGTTGGGACATCCTTTGGGTGCTTCCGGTGCGCGTATTGTTACTACTTTGAATAATGTTTTGCAACAAAATGATGCATCTGTTGGATTGGCGGCCATCTGCAATGGTGGTGGTGGTGCTTCTTCGATGATTATTGAGCGGTTGAATTAAATTTTTTTGTTAGTACCGTGTAACAAAAGTAAGTTATAAAAGCGAGTTCCGTAGGAACGACATGTCCTTGCCTGAGATGCAAATCTCTGGAACGTTTGCAGAGAAAAAATTATTTAAATAAATTTAGATTACAGTGTATTAGTAC
>JAHDGC010000848.1 GCA_020627865.1 Saprospiraceae bacterium
AAATTCAAGTTTATAGATCAAAACTATAAACAGGGAATATGGAATGCGGCCAAAGCCCAAAGGCATATGCTTCCTTTATTGGCATTCGTGCAACACGCACAGACCCTTGAAATGAGGCGGAAATTAATCGCTTCTTTGGACAATATTTAGTAACATTGCAAAAGTGGGTATTCGCTATAGGGCGATAGACGGGTTATACGTGGTGGCAGCTACTTCAATCATGCGCAGAATTGCCGGGTCGCTTACCGCAATGACAATCAACCGGACGATCGGAATGACAATATCGGTTGCCGTCTTGTCCTCCAGCTCACTGGAAAATTGAGTTGCCCAGATGGGCTTATTTACCACTGAACAAGCGGATATCCTGTTCCTATACTTATTTAAGTAGCCAGGACAAAAAGATACAGTTATATTTACTGTAAAGAATGGCAGAGTGAGTACGTTGTAGCCGAAAGCCCTGCTGTTTTTTTATAATAAAAACCAACACAATGAACAACATCATCACCATTCCAAAAGACCTCAATATTGAACTCCACAAAGCAACATCAGCAGACGAACTGATGCGCTATAAAAAAGGGCAAGCAAAGTACTTGCTTGAAAACGGAAAAGTCATAGGGCTGAATCTGGCCGAAGTAAACTTGACGGATCAGCAATGGGAATATATTGTTTTAAATAACAAGAAATTTCCGAAATCTTTGGAGTACCTTCATTTAGGCTATAACCAACTTACCCAATTTGATTTTTTGGAGGGCAAGAGCTTCCTGAAGTTAAAGGCTTTGCGCCTTGTGAATAATAAGATTCGGAATTTTGAGCTGCCTGCTAAGATGCCACAACTGGAGGATTTGAACCTGGAGGGGAATCCACTGGAGAACCCGACACCGGAGTTGTTGAAGCAGGGGAGGGCAGCTGTCCTGAAGTTTTTACAGGAACAGGCTAAGCATGGTATTAAAGAACTTTATGAAGTTAAAATGCTGATTGTCGGGGAACCGGAATCGGGAAAAACGACCTTGTGGAATTTGCTGCAAAACCCGGAACATCCTGTGCCGGATATTGAACAAAAGTCTACCATAGGGATCGGGATCAAAGAAGGTTGGACTTTTCCGCACCCTAAAAAGTCGGGAGAAAATTTCGTGGTCAACCTCTGGGATTTTGGTGGACAGGACATCCAGTATATGACCCATCAGTTTTTTCTTACCCGGCGGTCATTTTATGTGTTATTGGCGGATGGCAGGAGGGGAACCGCGAACTTTTCTTATTGGTTTAAAATCATCAACCTGCTGGGTTGTGAAGAGGCAGCTACAGCGCGTTTGCCCATATTGGTGGTGCTGAACGAAAAGGGTTTCCCGATTGCGAGGTTGCCATATGAACCTGCTACCGTAGCTGAAGATTACCCGAACTTTGAGGTGATCAGGCGGGAGGTGGATTTTGCCAAAAAGGATGGCCGTTTTGATGCCTTGCAACAAAGTATCAAGGATATTTTGGTACATAAAATTACGCACTTGCCGCTGGAGTTTCCCAATAACTGGGGGCGTATCCGGCAAACTTTAAAAACCCTTCAGGACATTACGAACCATATTACCTTGAAAACATTTGAGGGTATCTGTGTAGAAAATGAGGTAAAGGATAAGGCCACACAGAAAAGTGTCAGTAAATTGTTGCATGATCTAGGGGTTATCCTGCATTTTTCTGATGATATAGACTTGGTTGATTTTGTAATACTAAACCCGAAGTGGGCGGCCAATGCGGTTTATGAAATCATGAAGCATGAGGAAGTCAAGAACAAGCTGGGGCGTTTTAATAAAAAAATGCTGACTAACATCTGGGATAGTTGTAATTATTCTGAAGTAGAACAGGGTAAACTCCTGCGTTTGATGTTGAAAGACAATCTTGAAATTTGTTTTCAGGCAACTGAAGAAGGGGAGGATGTGTACATTGCCCCGCAACTATTACCCAAGCAAAGACCGGAAAACTTTTCGTGGATTTCCGATAAATCCAACCTCCGCTATATCTATCAATATCCCTTTATGCCCAAGGGGATTACTGGGCGGCTGATTGTTCGTTTAAATGAAAACATTGAAATGGCCGATGGCAAAAAAATCGTATGGGAAAAGGGAGCAGTACTGAAAAAAGACAACTGCCGTGCATGGATTGTTGAAGACAATGATTCCAAAGATGGGCGAGAACTGATCCGTATGGAGATTCATGGGGCAAATGTGGAAGACCGCAAGAATGTACTGCGGGATATAAGGACAGAGTTGGATAAAATTCATTCCGGTTCTTTTCCAAGGTTAAAGTATTTTCAAAAAATACCTTGTAATTGTACAGAGTGTGTAGAAACGACCCACCCATACGAGCATGATTATGATGAGCTTAAAAACCTGGAAGCTAAGGGCAGGCGGACTTCGCAATGCCGAGAGAGTGGGGAAGATGTGCGTATCCAACAATTGTTTGACGGAGTGTTTAATGAGGAAAGATTTGCAAAGGGGGGAATAGATAAACTCGCGGATAAGAAAGCCAAAAAGTTATTCTTTTCTTACTCGAAGCATGATCGGAAACAACTCGATGAACTTTTGAAACAGTTGTACCCTTTACAGAAGCAAGGCAAAATAGAAACTTGGGATGATTCCGATATTTTACCCGGTGAAGAATGGGATGCCCAAATTAAATCTGCCTTAAGCCAAGCAGATATTATCCTGCTTATGATTAGTTCTAATGCGCTAAAGACAGATTATATTTGGGATGTTGAAATCGAAAAGGCGATGGAACGGCATCACAATGAAAATGAAGATGCGCATGTTGTACCTGTTATCCTTGATTACTGCGATTGGGAAGATATGCCTTTCGGCAAACTAAATGGCCTGCCGAAAAAGGGCAAGCCGGTAGCTTCCTATGATAACCCTAATGAAGCTTGGTTGGAGGTGGTGAAGAGGATTAAGAGATTGCTTAAATAATATTACAACACCAAGCTGTAAAAAGATACCATGTCAGCAAAAGAAAATATTAAAATAAAACTCACCCCCAAGCTCTCCTTCGATATGATTTTCGTTCAAGGAGGCGAGTTCCTCATGGGCAGCAAGGAGGAAGATTTGAAGGATTTGGAAGACCGGAAGTTTTATACAAACGAACTTCCCCAACATCGTGTACGCCTATCCTCATTTTACATCGGTCAATATCCGGTTACGCAAGCATTGTGGCGAGCAGTGGCTGTCGGGATGCCGGAATATAAACTCCCCAAGGATCCTTCGGGATTCA
>JAHDGC010000849.1 GCA_020627865.1 Saprospiraceae bacterium
CTGCTCCATTAATTGATCTTGCTCTGCTTGTGAAAGATCTTCTTGGCTTGCCATCGTCACTAATTCTTCAATAGTAAGTGCACCATTTTCAGGAGCTACCTTAATACTTTCATGCTGTACACAGGAGGAAAACCCTATGGATACAATGAGAAAACAAAAGTAAAGGTGTTTAGGGCAAAATGTGTTTAATAATCTCATAATAATATTTTATAGTATGTTTAAAAATCGAATAATTGGGTCTGGATTCATGGCATTGGGAAAAATAAATATTACGGATAATATGGCTTTCCTAAGTTTATTTTAGTCTTTATAATGAACTTCTCTGTAATTTTAGGCACTAAGATAATAAAATCTTACAATTTCACATTTATAGCCAAGTTAAACAGTGTCCCCAACTGGCTAAACTGGGAACCATCTTGAGTCGTTTGTGCATAACGCTGGTTGAAAGTAATCACGTTGGAGTAAATATCCAGTTGTGCTTGACTCGGGAGTGTGCCATTATCCGATTTGAAATGCCATTCTGGTAAGATATTAAACAGGTTATTTACATGCAATACTGTAGAAAGCCTGTCTGTTATTTTGTAATTTAAACCAAGATCTGTGACGACTGCTGGCCTAAATTCGGTATACAAACCAGCTGGCAAACCTGCTTGTTTAAATTGTGTTGGACCAAATAAGGTGTTATTTAAAAAAACATCAAACTTTCCAATAGTGTAGTCGATACGCAAGTTCGCTTTATACTTTGGGCGAGATGTAAAGAACAAAGCTTCCATTGTTGGGTTGGAAACCGTTTGGCCAGCTTCTTCAATGATATCTAGGTCTTTGATGGCTCCTTCTCTTCCATTTTGTATCATATAGTTTGCAGAAAAATTAAAATTCATAGTCCCAGGAGCTACAGTTAATCCATTATAAGTTACACCGATATCAATACCTGAAGTTCTGCTGTTTAATGCATTGGAAAAGAACCTTATATCGGAAAGATTATTTTCTACTAGAAGATCACATAGCCGAGTATCCCATGAATTTCCACAGGTAATTTCTGAACTCAAAATAATTCTATCTTTCAGAGCAATATTATAATAATCTAAAGCAAAGCTCCAGTTATCATCTGGCCGAATCCCCAAACCTACAGTGATATTGGTAGATTTCTCTGCACCCAATTGCGGCAAGTCCAAAAGTCTCGCTACCCTAGAGATGTTGTTTACCCAACCACCTACTTGGATACCACCAGGACTAAAACCATAGTATGTTTTTTGCGTGTAAATCTGGTGCAAAGTTGGGGCCCGGAAATTGGTAGAGACCGCAGCACGCAGGGTGACTTTATCTTCCATGAACTTATACTGAGAACTCCCTTTCCAAACAAAGACCTGACCAAAGTCGCTGTAGTTTTCCAAACGGGCTGTCCCATTGATC
This sequence comes from Saprospiraceae bacterium, assembly GCA_020627865.1. Taxonomy (GTDB): domain Bacteria; phylum Bacteroidota; class Bacteroidia; order Chitinophagales; family Saprospiraceae; genus JAHDGC01. Next base: position 1,414 of record JAHDGC010000849.1, read on the forward strand.
AATAAATTATCCGTAAGGTTTAAGGCAAGCTCAGCATATGTCCCGAAGTTGTGCCTATTAAAGGTACCGGAATTATCAGGTTCATTTCCCCGGAAAGAATCTAGCCCAAAACCTTGATAATTTTCATAACCTCTATAAGAAGCTTTAGAACCGGGGATAATGGTAAAGTTTTCTCGCCTAAACTCGGAACCAAAACCGATGGCTATCATATCTGTGAATCTTTTGGTCACATCAATATTGCCAACCATATGGCTAAACTTTGCTCCTCCAACATCAAAAACAAGCGGGCCGTTTTGCCGATATTTATAAGAAGTGCCATCAGAGTTTAGCATTGTGCTTCGATTGTGTGAGTTGCTAACCTGATAAGTTTGCTCATTGGCACCAAAGGTAAAGCTGGCATCAACGGCCCATCCCTTTTTATTAGTGTGCAAACCGAGGGTACCATTATAATCCTGAAATTTACCCTCGAAAGTGGGGTGATAACCATCATAGCCATTGCCATTAAAGGTATTTCCAAACAGATCTGTATAGGTTCCGGTATTGGCAGGATTCTCTCCGGGAAAAAATTCTCCTAAGTAGGGAAAACTTTCTAGCGGTCTCCAATAAGGTGTTCTATAGTTGTCAAAGCTATTCATTTTTTTATAGGTATAAGCTCCATTCCCATAGATTTCCATATTAAGCGCATCAGCATCTTTCTTTTTAAAAATATCATAGCCCGTGTTGAGCACAAATTTAGCGGCGGTGGTTTCAGGAGAGCCATTGATATTTCTGGCATCTGGGTTCCGGCTTAAAAAATCTTCTACAACAGCAAGGTCTGCACCAAAATCTTGGAATTCACCAGCAGCATTTACCCTGCCCGCTCTGTTCGCAAGTGCTACTTTTGATAAATCCACCGTATAGTTGACAAAACCTCTTTTACCAATTTTGTTTCCATTATTAAAGGCCACGCCAAAAGTTTCGCCATCTCCTTTTCCGGTAATGCCTCCGTTAAGGGCAAGTGTTCCATTTTCGGCATCTTCCTTCAAAACGATATTCATTACCCCGGCGATAGCATCAGAACCATATTGGGCGGAAGCCCCATCTTTTAAAATCTCTATGCGTTCGATAGCATGCTGCGGAATAGCGGCAATATCTACGGCAGACTCTCCATATCCCGGTGCGGTTTCTGTATACAACAAGGCACTGGTATGCTTTCTTTTCCCATTAATCAAGACCAACATACGGCTTGGTCCCATGCCCCTGATTTCATAAGGATCTAACAAGGAGGTTGCATCGCTCACGGGGATATTCACCGAGTTGAAATAAGGCAGCCGGAAAGTCAAGGCTTTGTCCAGAGAATTTTGTCCGGCAGATAAAATTTCCTTTGATGTAATCACATCAATCGGTAGGGGAGAATTGGTAAGGGAACGAGGAACGGCACGGTAACCAACAGACAGCATCGTATTACTGTCTACCTTTTCATTCAGGGTAAAATCTGTTGTTTTATTTTCTTGTGCTTGTAATAGAGCAGATGTGACCAACAGGATACAGAGGGCGAGTGTGTTTCTTAGTTTCATTTTTTTAGGTGTCATAAGCGTCTCTTATTTTACATGTTTATCAATTGATATACTGGGGCATAATTCGGTATAATCTCCAACAATGCAAAACAATATTGCTCAATTGTTGTCAATTTATATATTTTGGGCAGAAAAAAACCGCAGAATCACAATGCATTGCGACCCTACGGTTTTTATTTTATATGTAAAAAACAGTAATCTTACAATTTCACTCTTACAACAAAATTAAAAATTGTTCCCAACTGACTAAAATGGTAACCATTATATGTCATTTGAGAA
>JAHDGC010000850.1 GCA_020627865.1 Saprospiraceae bacterium
GTTTCCTTAATTTTCTTAATTCCTCAATGGTTCAAGGAAAATCACCGTTAATTTAGCCATTTAGTATATTAGACTTGTATTTAAATAACAAATTCGCATATGAAAAAATCTTTTTCCTTTATACGGCAGCTATTTTTAGTCCCGTACCTACGGGTACGAAACGAAAAATGAGCTTTGTCTAAAGAAAAAATCTTAATTTCATATATCAAATTCTTATTTAAGAACAAGTCTAATAACTATGAACTTTTACTATTCATGTTTTTATGCTTAATTTTCAATAAAAGCAGCACTTTCTTTGATTTGTACATAAATAGTTGCTTATTGTAATATCTTGTCAGCATGAACATATTTTCATGAAAGTTGACAAACAAACCAACAATTTTAATGGATAGAATAAAAATCTTATGGGCAGATGATGAAATTGATCTGCTGAAACCGCAAATGATGTTCTTGGAGAAAAAGGGCTATGATGTTATCCCCGTTACGAACGGACACGATGCTTTGGAAGAGTGCGAAGAAAAAAACGATATTGACGTAGTCTTTTTGGATGAGAGTATGCCCGGATTGACAGGGTTGGAAACCCTGACCAAAATTAAGGAGAATAATCCGCTGCTTCCTGTTGTCATGATTACCAAAAACGAGGCGGAAAGCATCATGGAGGAAGCCATCGGTTCTCAAATTACGGATTACTTGATCAAACCGGTCAATCCCAATCAAATTTTGCTGACCCTCAAGAAAATTATTGATAATAAAAGATTAGTTCGGGAGAAAACCACTTCTGGTTATCAGCAGGATTTCCGGCAAATTCTCATGCAAATTAACAGCGGGCTGGATTATAAAGAGTGGGTGGATATTTATAAGAAGATTATTTCTTGGGAACTCAAGCTGGATGAATCTTCTACGGGGGAAATGTCCGAGATTCTTGCCATGCAGAAAAAGGAGGCCAACTCCGAGTTTTCTAAATATACCGTAAAAAGGTATCTCGATTGGTTGGATGAAGATTCTGGGGAGGTGCCGACCATGTCGCATAACCTGATGCGGAAGAAGATTTTTCCCGAATTATTACCGGACAAGCCTACCTTCATGCTCTTGCTGGATAACTTGCGCTACGATCAGTGGAAAACCCTCGAACCTATTTTCAGTGAGTTGTTCCGGGTAGAGGAGGAGGACTTCTTTTACTCCATCTTACCCACCGCGACACAATATAGTCGGAATGCCATCTTTGCAGGGATGATGCCGGGTGATATTGCGAAGAAGTATCCGAAATGGTGGAAAAATGATAATGAACAAGGCGGGAAAAACCTTTATGAGCATGATTTACTAGCCGAGCAGATCAACAGGACTTTCCGTAAGGACATCAGGTTTGATTATATGAAGGTAACCAATGTTGGGCATGCTAAAACGATGAACGATAACATCCTCAATTATTTAAATAATGACCTTACGGTAATTGTCTACAATTTTATTGATATGTTGTCCCATGCTCGAACAGAAATGGAAGTCCTCAAGGAATTGGCCGGTGATGAAAAGGCCTATCGCTCCCTGACACGCTCTTGGTTCAAGAATTCCTTATTGTGGACGGCATTACAGAAGCTAGCCGAAAAAGATATTCAACTGATCGTCACCACAGACCATGGTACCATTCGGGTAAATCAGCCTTCCAAAGTGGTTGGGGATCGGGAAACCACAACAAATCTTCGCTATAAGGTCGGTCGTAATCTGCAATATGATAAACGTGATGTGTTGGATGTTCGTGACCCGAAGAAAGCCGGATTGCCAAGGCCTAATGTGAGTTCTACCTTTATTTTCGCAAAAGAAGATCTTTTCTTTTTATATCCGAATAATTACAATCATTACCATAATTATTACAAGAATACCTTCCAACATGGTGGTATTTCGTTGGAAGAAATTATTTGTCCGATTATCAAGATGAGTGTCAAATAGAGCCACAATGCGCTGTGGCTCCCCTTGGCAATAGCTAATGCATTGTATAGTTCCAGTTGTAGGGGCGTATCGCAACCACGTCCATACGTCCCTACAACCACCACCTCTACGACAAAAACCGACTAAAAATCTCTGGATGTTCTGTGATGAAATTCTGGAACCGTTTTCGGCTGGAGAGAAAGTTGATCTTTTTGCCCAGTTTCCCTTTTTGTTTCAGGTGGAGATGGATCGTCTTGAATAGCAGGTAATCACTTTCTTCAATTTTTTCGAGATCGGAGTAGGAGTAGCGATACGATATGAAATAATTAGTGATATACATATAGTCTTTATCCATATCAACCCTTTTCAAACGCATGACGGCCCAATATAGTATCAATACGCCGGTAAGGAAAAAGCCCAAGAAATAATAACGGAAAGTTTCTATAGGAAAAGGCCCCACATAATCAATGTCTTGCGTGAAGAAAGCAATGGTCAAGGCTCCGAAAAATACAATCCACATGGTCGGGAATGCAATTTTCAGGAAAAGTGTGAGGTTAGAAGAAACGTTTATCATATAATATGTTTGTTATTTGAAATGTTTATTTTTTTACCTCTCTCTTTTTTAAATCCTCCATTTCCCGCTTTTCTCTTACCAATTGTTGTTTTTCCACCCTTTTGGCAATAAAAATACTGATTTCGTAAAGAAAATACAGCGGTGTGCCGATCAGAAACTGTGTCACCAAATCGGGAGGTGTAATAATAGCAGCAACGATGAGAAAAAGAATAAAAGCATGGCGGCGATACTTTTTCATAAAATCCGAAGTAATCAACCCGATTTTAGAAAAGAAAAATACAAATATTGGTAACTCAAATACAATTCCGACGGGCAGCGTAAACATCGTCAAATAATTGATAAAAGATGCCAGTGATGGGGTCGCTTTCACTCCCTCAATCTCATAACCTGCCAAGAAAGTCACGGCAAAAGGAGCAATGACATAGTAGCCAAACAAAATGCCGAATAGAAATAGCATAGAACAGATAAACACCATCCCGCGCGCCGCCTTTTTCTCCTCAGGATAAAGTCCCGGCTTGATAAAGCGCCAGATTTCCCAGAAAATATAAGGAAAGGAAATAATGATGCCTAAAAATATGGATACCTTAATGTGCGAGATAAAAAGTTCCCCAAAAATGGGCGTGACAAAATTGAAGTCCGGAGGATAAAAACATAGTTGATTTCCTAAACCCACCGCATTCGAAAACTGACAAACCGCTTTATAGGTGAAGAATTCAGGG
>JAHDGC010000851.1 GCA_020627865.1 Saprospiraceae bacterium
CCTGCGGTAGTTTTGCAAGAATTGCGGATTGAAATTTGTTTAAAATACGAGGAACAGCAAAGAAGGTAGTTGGTTTGGTATCTATTAAATTTCTAGAAAAAGTAGCCAATGATTCCGTAAAGGAAATGGAACCACCATATTTAAAAGCAGTATATTCCACGACCACTCTTTCTGCAATATGGTTTAATGGTAAGTAGGAAAAAAAGCGATTATTCCCTTCGTAAGAAACTTGTGCGGGGTTCAATTCTTCTGTTGACCATTTGCAATTTTCAATCGCGTAGTAAGTCAACACCACGCCCTTTGGTCTGCCCGTTGTTCCTGAGGTAAAAACGATGGTCCAGACATCATTCATCATCGGCACATGCACTACTTTAATAGGATCAAAGTTCGCCATAATGTCTTCCCATTGGAGGGCATCGTCGATAATGGAATGACCGTCATAATTTGGAAAAGCTATTTTGGGAATATTCGATGTAATTTTTTCTTTTTTGTTTTCCCAATCTTCTATCTTCCCTACAAACAAAGCTTTCACATCCCCTAAGTCTAGCACTTCCTGAAGTTGGGTTCCAGTCAGTGTTGCAAAAAACGGAACAGAAATATACCCTGCCATTAGAATAGCCATATCTGCGATAATCCATTCTCTACAATTTTTGGAAACAATGCCAACATGTGCTTTATCCGGCAGGTTAAGACGTTGCAAAGCATTGGCCATCTTTCTTGCCATTACCCCAACTTCCGCCCAAGAGTATTCTTCCCAGTCCTCTCCGAATGGTTGTCTTAAAAAAGGTTTATCTGGGCAATTCTTTTCCCATTCATAAAACATAAAATTAAATGGCTCCATCTTATATTTTTTTAATGACCTTCCCTTATATCAACTTACCACAGGAGTTTTAGAAGTTTCGATTTTGGATTCTTTGTTTTCCAAAATTTGATAATCCTTCAAATTCATGTTACGGGTTTGTTTCCGGTATGACACGGTAGAGCCGGGCCAGATGGACGTATTTTTTCCATCATTATTTCTCAGGTAATAACTGGTGCAACCACCAGAAGACCAAATCATTTTTGAAAGCTTATCCTGAATATTTTTATTAAACTTTTCTTGCACCTCCATTTTGACATCGAAATATTTGCCGGGTAGTTTTTCAAGTTTTTTAATATAATCAAGGATATAATTTAGCTGCGACTCCATCATGTGGATGATAGAGTTGTGTCCTAGGCCAGTGTTCGGACCAACCATATGTAACAGATTTGGGAATCCGTTAACGGTCATACCATAATAAGCTTCCCCACCTTTATGATCCCATTCTTCAAATAAACACCTATTGTTCAGGCCATAGATTCGGTACAAATGTTTATAAGTTGTTGTATAAAAACCTGTACCATATATAATGGCATCTACTTCGTGCAGTTTTCCGGTATTATCTATAATTCCGTTGGCCGTAATTTCTGTCGCGGCATTGGTTTCAAGCCATACATTATCCCGCTCTAAAGTCGGATAGTAGTTATCTGAAATCAATACGCGTTTACAACCTACTTCATAATCTGGCGTTAGTTTTTCAAGGAGTGTTTTGTCAGAAATGGAATTGTGTAAATGATCGAGTGCTCTTTTCTTTCGGTTGGCCCGAATCTTATTATCGGCATACTGCGCCTTTCCCCTATATTCTAAAATCCAGTAAATCAGTTCTCTCCAAAATTTTTGATACCAAGGAAATCGCCGAAATTTTTGCTTAGACTTTTCAGGAATATCCTTATCGGCTTTGGCTTGAATCCAGGGTGGTGTTCGTTGAAAAATAGTCAGGAGATCCACCTCTTTTGCAATTTCTGGAATAAACTGTATGGCACTAGCTCCGGTACCGATCACGGCTACTTTCTTTCCTTTAAAATCAAAATCATGGTTCCAGAACATGGAATGAAATGAGGTTCCTTTAAAACCATCAATCCCCTTTATTTTCGGATACAGCGGTCTGTTAAGCGGTCCTGGTGCTGAAATGATTACCTTGGCGGTATATTCATTTCTGTTGTTATCAAGGATAGTCCACAAACCTGTTTTGTCGTCAAATCGGGCTTCTTTTATTTCTGTTTCAAACTGGAGATGTGGTGCTATTTTATACTTCTTTACACAATGTTTTAGGTAGCTTAGAATTTCATAATGTGGGGAAAAAGAACGCGACCAATTGGGATTCGGTTCAAAGGAATAAGAATACAAGAAGGAAGGAATATCACAAGCGCAGCCAGGATAGGTATTGTCTCGCCAAGTCCCCCCTATTTCCCCCTCTTTTTCAAAAATTTTAAACGAAGAAATACCGGACGCTTTGAGTCTTATCCCTGCACCTATTCCTGCAAAGCCAGCTCCTATTATCGCTACATCAACTTGGTTGGTTTTTAACATAGGCTGAGGGGTTAATAGAAAAAAGAAGGTTAAAACACTAATACAATCAGTATTACAAATACTAAAGTACAATTATTTTTCAATTATTAGTATACAATATATCAATAATTCTTTATTTTATGTATTTATCGTATAATTTTATGTAAAAAAAGAATTTTTTAAGACTTTTGTCCTCAACAAAATCAAGTGATCATTATCATATGAATAAGACGAAGAAGAAAATAGTGGATGCCGCTGTCGATTTATTTAATGCGGTTGGCATTGTGCATACTAGAAATCAGGATATTGCCAAAAAGGCCGGTATTAGTTTAAGTAATTTTAACTATCATTTCAGCACCAAAAAAGAGTTGGTCATTGCTGTCTTTGATCTAATGACCGTTGTTTTAAATGAGAAAGTTTATGGCAATAAAGTACTTGTAAGAGAGGATCAAGGTTTGTTTATTACGAAGAGTTATTTTGAGTTTCAACAAGCGTTCTGCTTTTTTTATTTAGATACGCCCAATATCCTCAAAACTTTTCCGGAGTTAAACGAAAAGGTGCAGAATCAAATCCAAGAGTCCTATCACATTATAAAAAACTTGCATTATTTGTCTATCGGTATGGGACATATGAAACCGGAGCCGGAAGAATTCCCCGGATTGTATGACCAATTGGTTCGCCACATTATGATCCATAATCATTTCTGGTTTGCGCATGCTCAGATCAAAGGTGATACAGGAAATCTTATCAAAAAGGGGTTGGAATCTCTTTTTAGCTTGAGCTATCCTTACCTTACGGAGAAAGGTATTGCGGCATACAAAAAGTTTATTGCGGATATGGAATAGGAT
>JAHDGC010000852.1 GCA_020627865.1 Saprospiraceae bacterium
TTCTGGTTTTGACCACAGCATTAGGGCAAACCGGACCAGCCAGAAACCACATTGCGACGGATTGGGTAGGATGGGATTATGATGAGTGGGGGCAAACTTTGCTGGACTCTGATCTTGATCTTGCGATGGCCGATAGTAATGGCGACGGTTCTATTGATGAGTATGATATGGAAGTAGTTCACATGAACAGGCATTTTACCCGTCCTCCTATACAAGCCTTTAATTTTTCGCAAGGTAACCCAGTTCATGATCCTTTGTTGCAATTGGAATTTGTTTATACCCCTGTCGAAAATGGGCTGGCTGTTGAGATTATCGTCAAAAATGAAGGACCAATGCCAAACTTTAAAGGAATGGTATTCTCTCTAGGGCTTGGAGATTTGATTGACGATCTTAGTGATATTTCTTATAGTTATGATGATAGTTGGGTCAACGAAGATGCGGCCGCTTACGAGTATTTTGAAGTGGATGAAGAAGAGCAAACTTTGGATTTTGCCATCGCCAAATCTTCGTACTCCGAACCGACAACGACGGAAGGCATTATTGCGAAGACGGAAATCATTATCGTGGATGATGCTATCGCATTACGAACACAAAATCCTTTTATTGAAATTAAGGATTCATATGTTCTAGCAGATAATGAAACCGAGATTCGGGTTGCAGATAGTAACAAAGAACTCTTGCTGCTAACAGCAGGGGAAGATGATGAAATTGATGACGATGATGTTTCCTTTAGTAATAATGGCAATGCCTATGGTGCTGGCAATGGAAATGCCTATGGCAATAGTAATAATTCCTATGAGGAATTACAAGCACAGCAGATTACCTTATTTCCTAATCCGGCAGTGAACCATGTTAATTTTAATTTTAACGGAGCGGCAGTACATGCTATTATCGTTAGGGATCAGGACGGGAATATGATCGGCAACCTCAACGGAAATGCAAACGGCTTTAACTTAGCTGGTCACTTGCCGGGATATTATCATTTTAGCTTCTATAATATCTTGGGAGCAGAGCTAACGACACGAACCGTTTCTCATTTTTAAAATTTCTCTACTCTAAGTTTGAAGAAATTTAGAGCCATAAAAGTAAAAACCATTTTATTCCATATAACCATTTTTTCATTTTAATTGAATAAGCGAGAATTGAAGAATTCAGGAGAGATGTGGCAATAAGAGCAATCTGTATTGCAATTAAAAGACTTAGTGTATTTCATGTTACGCTTTTCCTCTGGATAATAACAGAGTGTATGAGCACCTTTACACAGCGATAAAAGTAACAGCCCTCAAAGGGTTGTTGCTTTTGTCAAAACATTTCACAAAAGAATTACTACTTCTACTAATTTTTAAGAGACATGAATTTCCACGTCGAGCTTGAATTTATAATGCAAAGGCAAAATTCTTGTTCCAAATGTCCGCTTGGTTCAAGGTTTCAAATGAGTCTATTTACACCGAATATACAGATATTTGGGTTTTACTGGGTTACTTTTCTTACTTGTTTGTGCCGGAGAATTGGCGGACAAAAAAACACTGAAGTGCTTTGGCACTGAGGTGTTTTTTTTATTTGTCGAATGCTACAATTGTCGGAATCTGGACCGGCCTGCGTGACGCAGTAAGGCAGGTTTTCAGGATTGGTGGATTTTCTAGATTTTTGTCGGTCAATTTTCAATTGACCTCTGCTGGCTATGATTTTTGTCAAAGAACCTTGTTCACTATGCCTCAAAACTCCTGCACCATCAAGCCATTCCGCATCCTCGGCTCGAACCAAGTAGACTTCGGCGGCATCACCATCCCACTATCTGCAATTTTCATCAAATCTTCCAGTCGGACAGGATAAAGGCAGAAGCCTACCCTATCCTCCGATTTGGCCGTCCGCAACCGGACCTGATCTATCCCCTTTGGCCCCTCCACGTACTTGATTCTAGTATCCGTTTTGACATCTTTGATACCTAAGATTTCGTTCAATACTTTTTGATCCAGCAAATTCGCATCCAGCAAAACCGTTTCGTCTTTATATTCTTCCAGCACAGACAGTTTCCATTTCAGGGCATAACATTCTTTCATGAAGAACATGATAATTTCATTTTTCACCCTCGGCTTTATCGGCTTCTCCAAAGGTTCTATGTCAAACAGTTTGGAAAGTTTAGCCATAAACATCGTAGGGGAAATTTCATTCATGCTTTGGATGACGCGGTTGTAATCATGGATTTCTAATTCGTGGGCGGGGAAGAACGCACAGAAGAGCGAACCAAAATCGCGCGGGTCTCCTTTTTTGGTCATGCGCTCATGTAAGAGATTTGTTGTAGAACAACGGTGGTGGCCATCCGCGATATAGCTAAAGAGTACCTTATCGGTAAATAGTTTTTTGAGTTGTTCTATCTTTTGCCCATCACTGATTTGCCAGAATTTATGGGTTTGCTTTTCTTCTTCAAAAACCGTTTTGTAAAAAATCTTCTGCGACTTTATATTATCGTCTATAAATTTATCTATGGCTTTCACACTAGGATAGGTCAACAAAATGGGTTTCACCATCGCATTTCGAGCAATCATCAGCTGTACTTGTTGTTGCTCCTTAGAAGCCAAGGTATTTTCGTGCTTCTTGATCTTACCTGCTTTGTAATCTTCAATATCTACACAAGAGAGGATGCCCCGATATCGCCGCTGTTTGGTTTTGATTTCATAGATATAAATCGCCTCCGATGGGGTTTTGTTGAAAAAACCGCTGTCTTTGTATTTAGGATATTCATATTTTACACTACCAAAAAAGGAATCTGTAGAGGCTACAAGATCGAAATTCGGGTAGACGGCCTGAAAAGCTTTTAGTTTCATTTGTGGTAAATGTTCTGTTTTGTGAAAGGGCTTTCTAACGTTCTTTCAATGATAAATTGGGGACGGTGCGCTGCACCTTATAATTCCTCTCCTAATTCCCACCACTACAAATAGAGCCGCTCCTCTGGAGCTTTTATGATGAGGTACCGTACCGTTTCCGTTTGTAACATTAGGGTAAAATCAAAAACAATGAGAGGCACATAGTACCGGCACCATTTCTCATCCTAATAAGCTCCACCACCTGCAATCGCAATCCCAACCGGATGCCAAGTCGTTTTGGTTTCCTGTACATCCATGATGAAATATGGATTTTGTCCTTCTTCTCCGAGCCAATTGACATCATAAGTCCGCACTCTTTTCAAATTATCGGTTGCCTTATTT
>JAHDGC010000853.1 GCA_020627865.1 Saprospiraceae bacterium
GACTGCGAATTCGGGAATGTCTATCAACGGACAACTTTCGGATCAGTGCTACGAAGTCTCTGATAATTATATTGTTTTTGATAAAAATGGCATTGATGGTGGCGCTGTAGCTATTTCCGACAGTACTTTGTTACAATTAACTTGCCTCGGCGATGGAAATCCCGATACCGTACACTTTATCACCACCAGTACCGCGTTGGATTATACTTACCTCATTACCGATCCTGAAAATATGATCCTTGCCGTTACCAGTGATCCTTTCTTTGATTTTGACGGTGCCGGCTTGGGAACCTGCCGAGTCTGGGGATTGGCCTATGCCGGAGAACTACTGGCAACTGCCGGTATGAATGCGGCAACGGAAAACCTATCTGTTGGCTGCTTCGACTTGTCCGAAAATTTCATCGAAATCGTCAGGACTAATCCAGATGGTGCAATGGTGAGCTTATTGGGTACGGGAGACACTACAGTAACACATTGTGTCGGTGATGGTAATTCTGACATTTCCCTATTTACGACATCTAGCACATCCAATGCTGATTATGTTTATGTAATTACGGATGAAAATAATGTGGTGATTTCACAGTCTGGTGGCAATGGCTTTGATTTTGATAATACGCCTGCGGGCATATGTCGAGTTTGGGGTGTATCTCACACAGGAGACTATTTAGTTGAGGTGGGGGATACCATTACTGCAAACTCAATCTTGGCTACAGATTGTTATGATCTTTCCGATAATTTCATCGAAGTGACCAAGGTTATGGTTGATGGAGGAGTGGTTGCCGGAAATGGAGCAACAGAGATTACGGCTTGTACTGGAGATGGCATGGCTGATTTGGTGACATTTACGACATCTGTTGATACTGCTGGATATATTTATATTATTACAGATGAAACATTCAACATACTGGGTTTTGTTGATGGGGATACATTCGATTTTGATGGTGCAGGAACGGGTATCTGTCGTGTCTTCGGACTTTCTTATCAGGGAAATCTTCTTGCGGAAGAGGGGCTGAATATAGCGCAGTCATTAGCGGATGATTGTTACTCCCTTTCTGATAATTATGTTACCGTTAACAGGGGGATGGCTGCAAGTTCCATGATTTCCTTTTTGGATAATCCTTCCCCAGTAATTTATACAAGTCCGGGAGATGATCTTCCTGATGTCGTCGATTTTGCCAATGATACTGATGGCTCAGGGGCATACGCTTATCTGATAACGGATTTTGAAAACAATATACTTGCAGTGACGACAAGTCCTAGCTTTGATTTTGAACCTGCTGGAGAAGGTGTTTGCCGGGTGTGGGGTGTTTCTTATGCTGGTGAACTTACGGCAACAGTAGGGGAGAATGCCGCTAATAGCGAATTGGCGGATGCTTGCTTTTCACTTTCTGACAATTTCCTCGAAATCGTAAGGGATATACCGGAAGGTGGTATGGTTTCTAGTTTCTCCACCCTAACAACCATAGAGTTGTTTTGTATAGGAGATGGTAATCCGGATTTGGACGGCTTTTCTGTTGCTATGAATTCCCAATCCAATTATGCTTTTCTCGTAGTGGATACTAATAATGTATTGCAAGCAGGGCCTTTGGGACTCTTTGAGTTCTTCGATTTCGATATGTTACCGTACATGGAAGAGTATCGTGTGTATGGTGTTGCTTATACAGGGGATTTTATTTTGACCATTGGCCAGAGTATCGATTTTGATGAGATTTCTTCAAATGCTTGGAGTTTGTCCTCAAATTATGTTCAAGCATTATTATTTGAAACTCCTCCCCCTGGAGGAGAATGTGGGACGCCAGCACCACGTCTTCAGTACAGTCATAGAAGTTTCAATAAAAAGCAAACGGCAGCCTTGCTGAATTCATTGGTCGTATCTCCGAATCCAGCCAGTGATTTCATCCGTCTTAACTTGCCTCTAGTTGCTGATAAGCAAAATGTATCCTTGAGGGTTTTTGACCTTCATGGAAAGCAAGTCAAAACATTCCATCAGCAGGATGCTTATCGTAATTTGGACGTTTCTGATTTAATGATGGGTACTTATTTCCTATTCATCGAAATCAACGGACAGGTGGAACAATTGAAGTTTATCAAGATTTAATACACGGTGTAATATAATTGAAAAATAGTTTCCGAGAAACAAAAGCTCCCGTCGCTTGAAAGTGTACGGGAGCTTTTGTTTTTTATCATATTTTTACAAAAAAGAAAATCGCCGTAGGCAGCCCAATATTAAAACCCAACGTATTTGTTTTTTTATCAACTTCAGGAACAGGGAAACTAGTGCTCATGGATTCTAATTTTTCTGTACTGGTCGAATAGTTTAGGTAGAATGTAGATTCCGTAAAAACACCAATGCGATCACTGATGTTGAACTGTATCCCAATACAAGGTCCTGTTCCCAAATTCCACGTATCAATTTTTCGTGTTATATCTTGTAGTATGCCGGGGTCTCCGGTAAAGGGATCGATAAGTAAAACTGTAGACTCCAATCGATTTCTCGAAATACCACCAATAATGTCATACCCTAAAAACAAGGTCCATCTTTTAGGGAGGTGGATTTGTTTTTCACTACCGGCTCGAAGTGCCAGTCTTGATACCCTGTTACTTTCTTCGTCAGGTGTATTTTCATCGGTTGTTTTCAATCGATTTAAATCAAGGTCAAATCCGAAACGAAAAATATTTCCTTGCTCTGAATAGATCCGGTAGGAGAAAAGATAATTCCCCGGAGCACCCGATTGGTCATTAAAACTAATGAAACTATTGATGAAGTTAGTTGCGTTTAATCCGATTTCTCTTTGCTTTTTTACCAATGTTGTGTCCTGTTGCACATGTAGCGTAGCATGCTGTTGTGCATATAGTGTTGAGGAAAAGATAAAAGATACCAATAAGGCTAATTTAAATTTCATAAAGCTTTTTATTTAAAATAAAACAAATTAGCGTCGTAAATGTTACGACGATCTCATGATGTTAAGGATATGTACAAAGTGTTAGGTGTGTGTGTTTGTTTTTGTGAATAATTCTTTGTAGCACAAATATAATCGTTGTTTTGTTGCAATCAAAATGTTATAGCGGTAAATGCTAAGTAGAATGACAAATTTATGTTGATAATTGAATTTTATAAAGATCTAAATAATCAGATAAAAGAGAGTCTAACATCTAACATCTAACATCTAACATCTAACATCTAACATCTAACATCTA
>JAHDGC010000854.1 GCA_020627865.1 Saprospiraceae bacterium
GTCTTGATTGATGAAATAGAAACCCACTTGCATATTGATCTTCAGAAAAAAAATCCTTCCGTTCTTAACAACATTTTTCCCTAAAATCCAATTTATCGTAACAACACATTCCCCATTTGTTTTAAGCTCTATTGAAAATGCCGTTATTTGCGATTTAGAAAAGCGAATTGTAACTACTGACCTCACCGGATATTCTTACGACACTATCGTAGAAAGTTATTTTGATGCGGATAAATATTCTACAGTATTGAAAAAAAAGAATTGAGGCTTATATCAATTTGAAGCACAAAAAAACAGCATTGACGGCAGCAGAACAAGAGGAACTTTTAAAACTGGAAAACTATCTGAATGAAATTCCAAAATTCGTCTCAGATGAATTAGCGGTTATGCTCCAACAAATAAAATTGAAGGACATCAAAAAGAAAGCAAAATGATTTTCCATCCTAAGACAAAAACGCCACCATCTTGCCTGGAAAAAGAAAAGCAGAAAGTAAATGGTTCTTATAATTGTCCTGGTGTTTTAGAACTACTGAAGAAAGATTTTAAAAACAAATGTTACATTTGTGAAAATAAGGCTCCCCACTCTATTAATACAGAGCATTTTATTCCGCATAAAGGTGATAAAGATTTAAAATTTGATTGGAACAACTTATTTTACTGCTGCGCACATTGCAATAACACTAAACTTGCCAAGCCTCAATTTGATTCCATATTGAATTGCACCATAGAATCTGAGGAAGTAGACCGAAAAATAAAATACCATATTCATCCTTTTCCAAAAGAGCAAGCCGTTATCACGGCCCTATCCGGTGAAGCTAAAGTAAACAATACCGTTTCTCTATTACTTGAAGTTTACAATGGCACAACCCCATTAAAAAAAATCGAGTCGGGAAATCTACGAAGCAAACTCTTAAAGGAAATCAGATCATTTCAAGACCTGCTTTTCAAGTTTTATGATGATATTTATAATGAGAAAGAGCGATTATTTTTTAAAGATCAAATCGCAAGAGAATTACGAGCGTCTTCTGGATTTACAGCATTTAAAAGATGGATCCTTAGGGATAATGATATGACCGAAGATTTTGTGGAATATTTATAAAGACAGAGTAAACTTATATTATTTTTCCAAAAACAAAAAGGCCGCCATCTTCCGACAACAACCTTTTCTAAATTCTTTTTTTACCAAAGAGAACTACCGCGCGCCCAAAATCTCCTTCCGCCCCTTCACCTCATCAAAGGCTTTCAAACCACATTCTAGGAAGCTGGCATATTCATTAACATCAGGTGTATAACCGACCGGCTTGTTCAACAACTCCCCTTCCGGAGAAAGCAACACATAGAATGGTTGCGAATTGTTATTAAAAAACTTGGTTTGGAAATGTTGCCATTTGTGGCCTTTCGTTCTCAGTTTTCTTTGGGAACCCGTAACATCTTCGACCTTGATCTGTTGCTCCTTCGGTAACTCTATTTTTTCATCCACATAAAGAGAAACCAGTACGTAATCATCCTTGAGATATTTGTAAATTTCATTCTTTGGCCAAACGTGCTCTTCCATCTTCCGACAATTTACACACGCATGACCTGTAAAATCTACCAGAATCGGTTTATTGTTCTTCCGAGCATGTTCCAAGCCCAATTCAAAGTCTTTGAAACAATCTAAATTGTTCGGACATTTCTTAGGATGTACCCAACTATATCCTGCTGGCGGGGCAAGTCCACTCAACAAGGTCAAAGAGCTAAATGTCTCTGCCCGCTCGTCGTAACGAAATCCACTCATCAAGTATAAAGCAAAGGCAAAGGATAAAACACCCAAGCCCATTCTAACCGGAGATAATTTTGTAATCGGGGAATCGTGTGGGAATTTGATTTTTCCAAAAAGATAAAAACCTAATCCTAGGAAAATGAGAATCCAGATAATGAGGAAAGGCTCAATTTTCAGTAATCCCCAGCGCGTTACCAAATCCGCATTGGATAAAAATTTAAATGCAAGTGCCAACTCCAAGAAACCCAACACTACTTTCACTGTTGTCAACCAACCTCCTGATTTTGGTAAAGTATTCATCCAACTCGGGAAGGCGGCAAACAGTGCGAAGGGCAAGGCCAGTGCCAAGCCGAAGCCACCCATTCCAGCAGTCAGTTGCCAAGCACCACCGTCTGAACTTAAGGCTCCTGCCAGCAATGATCCTAAAATCGGACCGGTACAGGAAAAAGAAACCAAGGCCAGTGTCAGTGCCATGAAAAAGATACCGATAATACCGCCCGCTCCTTCTGCCGAACTCGCTTTATTTGACCATGATGCTGGTAAGGTTAGTTCATAGTAACCGAAAAAACTGAAGGCAAAAAACAAGAAAATTAAAAAGAAGGCAATGTTTAACCAAACATTCGTCGAGATGTCATTTAAGATTCCTGGATTTACGGAATCCAGTAAGTGGAAAGGAATACTCAACAATAAATACACTGCTAAGATGAAAAATCCGTACAGCGCAGCATTGAACAATCCTTTGGATTTATTTTCACTTCCTTTCGTAAAGAAACTGACCGTAAGGGGAATCATAGGAAATACACAAGGTGTCAACAAGGCTACCAAACCTCCTAAGAAACCCAACACTAAGATATTCCAAATGCTGCTACCTTCTTCAACCGCTAAGGTTGCAACACTGCATTTGCTCACGGGATTTTCTAAATCTACATTAGTAACAACAGCAGGATATGGTCCAATATCGCCACTTGCTTTCGGAGGCACAACCGTACTTCCTGTCTTTGTACTCCCTTCAATTTTCTTGCGGGCTTCATCTCCGATGAGAATTACGCCAGTAGTTGGGTCAAAATGAAAATCGACCTCTGCCGGAGGAAGACAACGCGTGTCGTCACAAGTCATATATTCCAAGAAACCACTGACGGATTTTTTAGCATCCTTGATTGCTATGCGCTGGGTGAAATCTGCTGTTTGCTTGAACTTCACCACATTCATTTCAAAGATTTTATCAAAACCGGCTATTCTCTTCGGACCATTTTCTTCGGTCTTGCCTACCCTTTCATAGTGACTTCCTTCGTCATAGATAAAACTCGTCGGCACTGGACCATCTTCCCCTTCTAGAAATTGGGAATAGATAGACCAACCTTTATCTATTTTGGCTTTAAAGATAAAATCGTATTCCGTATCACTGATTTTTTTGGAGCTAATTGTCCAATCAACAG
>JAHDGC010000855.1 GCA_020627865.1 Saprospiraceae bacterium
CAATATTATTCAAAGAGACATTGTTGCCATCAAGAGCATAGGTTAAATCCCAAGGCCCTACTCCGGTAAAATCAATGATAAAATCAGCACCAGCATCTCCTTCACAAAGCTGGCCATTCCCGTTCATGGTTGCTACGGGGCCATTATCAATTACAATACTAATATTTTCCACAACACTGTTTCCACATAAATCCGTTACCGTAAGGGTATAACTTACATCAGTATCGGGCGACACCTGAAACCCATCGTGATTTGCGCCATCACTCCAAGCAAAAGTATAGCCCGGAAGCCCTCCTGAAACCTCCGGGGCGACATCGAAAACAGTCCCAATACAAGATGACATATCTTCTAGGCTTACTGCAAGCGGGTCGCTATCCATGATGATTAATTCTGCACTATTATTATCGCAAGAACAAGGTTGATCTAAAACGAGGCTGAGATACTCATTCCCCTCCGTGATATTATCATTCAAAACCGTAATGGGTAAAACCAAGCTACTTTCTCCGGCAGGAATCACAACAGAAGTCGGCAACGCTTCATAATCAACGCCCTCTGTAGCCGTACTCGCCGGATCAATATTGATATTAATAACATGATTTTGGGAAAGATCATCTTCTTCCCTTTCGAATAAGAAGTAAGCCCCATCGCAAACCTCATAAGTTTCATTAGTCCCCGTAATGGGCACCGACGCACTAATCTGGGTACCACCACTAGCATTAAAACTATTTGCCGCAAGGAAAACACCAGAATCTAACAATTGATCTCCGACATCTGCAATCACCAGACGAATTTTATAGGTTTCGCAAGGAATCACATTGGCCACTGCCGTAAGTGGTGTGGTAAAACCATCATATTGAATTTCTGTAGGTGCCACCTGATCGTCAGCATAACCACAGCCCGAAGCTTCTAACGGACGCTCATTCATATTATAGTAAGCCGAGTTTTGAAATTTATTAATCGTATTGATAGAGACGTAATTGTTAGAGCCCGGAACTGTGGCAATGTTAATGGCGTTATCAGTGTGTGGTCCATTGATGCCCGGCCCACTGATAAAGAAGCCGAAAACATCGTTAAATCCTGTATTTACATATTGGCAATATTCTTCAGAAGCAAAGACGTAGATAAATTCAACCATATTGGTCGTTGGCACAAATTCAAATTCGATACCAACAGCATCTTCCGTCGCTCCGGTACCGACCTGATCCAGATCAACATCATTTTGTCCATTCAGCCACCCTGTCGTATTATTATTATTATTGGGCCCATGTGCATTATCAATTTCTCCGGAGGCAAGGATCACCCCAGATTCTATGCCTATAGAAGAAGCGCCAGCCGAGAAGAAGCCCATACCTTCCGGGCTGCCAACCGTCTGGATACTTCCTGGTACAATTTCAAAACAAGAACCACCAATGAAAATATCTTGAATGAGCTGCAATGGTGTGTAGTTCGGATCGGTTTCAATACCCATCAAGGAACGAAAGGTATGGCTTACATTTTCCTTTTCGGTAATCAAGGTAAAACGACCTGATATTTTTTCGGGATTTTTTATTGTAAAAACAACCTGATCCTTCAGTGCATTGAATTTTAACGTACTAGAAGTTTCTGTTAAAACTTTTGCTTGACCAACATCAAGCCCTAGTTTTAGTTTTTCGGATACAGGCATATTTCCCGTTCTTAATCCCAGGCGATATGTTTCCCCCGGCTTTAAATCATCCAATAAAAAATGACGGGAATCGCCATCCAATTCAACAATGTGATTACTTACTGTCTCTTGAAGACTCAAAGTATCTCTGTAGATTTGGTTGTTGGTTTCTGCTTTGACTAAAAATGTACCGAGCAGAAAGATTAGCATTAGCCAATCGGTCTTGGAGGGGGCTAAATACATAATTTCGCTTTGAACTAAATCGGTTAAGGAATACAAAGACAAAACGATAGCGGCAATATGCATAACACAATATACCCACATCGAAATTATCCTATTTTTTACTTACAGAGATATGCATGGAAATTAACAAAGTGTATCTAAAGCATAGCGGTGCCGGACTTAGAATAAGTTATACTATAAGAAATAGTCGGGGAGGAAATAAACTGGTGTCAGTTTTTACAAAGGTAATATATCTTTTTAAAAAATTGTAACGCATAAGGTTTTTTTTATTATTAAAATGAAAATTATACCATAAGTAATTCATAACGTAAACAATTTAGAAAATAGTATGTTAGGTTATATCTCGGTTAATTGGACATAACAATTGGTCTTAAATCTAAGAGCATCTTGGGAATTTAATAATTGAGCTGCAAATGCCACTTTTTCGATCTAAAGACTAAATCCCCAACATGTTCTAATAGGGAAGCCAACACGGTAAACAGTAATAATTTTACATAACTCCTATTTAAGCCACAAATCACACAACAATACATATACACACAAGAAAATCAATGACTATTAACCAATACAGGTTAAATCAAATAATAGGGCGTGCAGCTTCAGGCACATAACTGTTGCCTAAATTATTTATTTACTGGTGTTCTCTAAAAAAGTAAGAATTGATATGTTCGGATGGGGAGATTATGTCATGAACAGCAACTATAATCTATACCATATAACCTGTAGGTAATTCAAAAAATTGTGTTTCGTAAGTATATTTTCAAGTCGTCATGGTTAAGCGCATATTAGGAATTACTTGAAAGATAAACGTTATAGATATAACGATATGCTGCTTTATGATAAAATAAAATTACCCAATTGATATTATTCAAAAAATTAAGTTCCGCCTATACAATAATAAGGCTTTAATACGATAATAGAGAGGCCATAAGTATTGTGTATTCAGGATGATTTCATACTTTTTTTCAGGTAAAATGAATTTTTTTTAAAAAAAATCGACTTTTTTAGGCCTAAAAATAGGGTAAAAAAGTAGTTTTAAAAAGCTTTTTATTCACATTTAACCAAAACAAAAAACAACAAAATACTGACAACCAACACATTAAATAAAAAAAACAACAAAATTCTACACAAATAAATTTCACAATATTGCTATTTTGTATTTTGTACAAGCGTAATAAGTCTGCATATTTGTACTATCAAAGTTGTTTAATTAAAGATTAGACAATAAATATTGAAAGAACTTCCTTTATATAAGGACAAAGATATAAGACCGGGAAAAATGGATAAAGTACCGGTCATTCAATTTTGGATA
>JAHDGC010000856.1 GCA_020627865.1 Saprospiraceae bacterium
CTTTATGATGCTATGAATAAAGGTATCAAAATGGCTACAGGAGATTTTATATGCTTCATGAACTGTGGAGACAAATTGTATGCCGATGATACCTTAAGTAAGGCTGTCCAAAATATGCCAGCCGAAACAGATGTCATTTATGGGGAAGTGATGCTGGTCGATGAACAAAGAAAACATCTGGGCACCCGAAGTGAATTATCAGCGCATAAGCTACCGGAACAATTAAGCTGGAAGAGCATGAAACGGGGCATGGTCGTTTGCCATCAGGCTTTTATTCCTAAAAAATCAATTGTGTCTCCTTATATGGCTGATAATATTTCTGCTGATATAGATTGGGTAATCAATTGCCTGAAAAAAAGCCGGCATAATCATTTCTCCGGAGAGATTTTGGCCGAGTATCTCGTTGGCGGCATTTCTAAACAGAAGCATAAAGCCAGCCTAATGGATCGCTACACTATTCTGAAAAAGCATTTTGGTTTTTTGCCCAATCTTTACAATCATTTTGTTATTATTTTAAGGGCTATTTTTTTGAAAATTATCCGGATTGGGAAGTTTAATTATTAGACCCAGTTCCGATTCTCATTTTTGCCATTTTTTACCCCAGTCCTAAAGGGTGAAAGTGGCAAAAATGATTCTAATACTACACCAACAACTATATCTTATGCCATTTATTGATGTTATCCAACACGAAAATGCAGAAGGTCGCCTTAAGGAAATTTATGATGACCTGATTAAAACAAGGGGAAAACTTGCCGAAGTGCATAAAATCCAGAGTCTTAATCCAGAAACTATTGTCGCCCATATGGATTTGTATATGAAAATCATGTATGGGAAATCGCCCCTGAAAAGATACCAAAGGGAGATGATTGGCGTTGTGGTATCTGCCAATAATCATTGTGCTTACTGTATCAAACACCATGCGGAGGCTGTTTTGTTTTATTGGAAGGATGAAACAAAAGTGAAGCAACTTTCTACGGATTTTACCCAATTGGATTTGGATGAAAAAGATGCATTGCTTTGCCAGCTTGCGAAACAACTCACCCAGAAGCCGAACTTTGAGGGAAAGGCTGCTTTTATGGAAAAGCTCAAAAGTATAGGTTTATCCGACCGGGCTATCCTTGATGCGACTCTGGTAACAGCTTATTTTAATTTTGTAAATAGAATGGTTCTAGGGCTCGGGGTAAATTTGGAAGCAGATGGTGGAACCGGATATAAATATGATTAGATGAAAAATATTTTTTTTATTTTCAAGGGGTCTAATACATTACGCATCTACGGAGTTTTCATTTTACTTACTATATTTGCCTGTACAAACTTGAATAATATGCAAAAAGAAACACTTGCTATACCTGAAAATTTTGATTGGCAAGGTCATCGGGGCACTAGAGGGTTAAAACCCGAAAATACGATTCCCGCTTTTATAAAAGCATTGGAATATCCTATAAAGTCCTTGGAGTTGGATGTTTGTATTTCAAAGGATAATATCGTTATCGTAAGCCACGAGCCTTGGATGAAACATGTTTTTTGTAGCCACCCAGATGGAAAACCCGTCACGCATGCAGAATCCAAAAATCTCAAGATTTATGAGATGGATTATGCAACGGTGAAAAGCTATGATTGCGGCTTGCGTCCCAATCCAGATTATCCAGACCAAGTGTTGGAGGCGGTTTATAAACCCTCTCTTGAAGATATGGTCCGAGCGGTTGAGGCATATTGTGAAGAAACAGGACGAGAGAAACCCGATTATAACATTGAAATCAAAAGTGAAAAAGAGCACTACGGAGTTTTTCATCCGCTACCAGCTCCATATGTAGAAACCGTGTTAAAAACCGTAAATAAACTCGGTATTCACAAGCGCTGTAACCTACAAAGTTTCGATATTGCGATCCTTCAGGAAATCCGGAAAAGGGACAAGGACATTTCTGTTGCCTTGCTGGTAGACAACCCAGATGGTGTGGAGGCCAACTTGGAAAGACTAGGTTTTATTCCCAACAATTATAGTCCTTATTTCAGGTTAGTTTTTGATAAAAAAGTGATCGACAGCATTCATGACAAAGGCATGCGGCTTATTCCTTGGACGGTTAACGATAAGGTAAGTATGCGACAACTTATTACACTTGGTGTAGATGGTATTATTACGGATTATCCGAATTATATTACGGAATTGTGATTAACCAACCGTTGCACAAAGCATCCGTTCCTTCTTGTTGATGTCCAGTTCGAGGGATACGGATTTGAAGCCTTTTCCTTTTAGTAAGGCAACAACATCCTTTGCATTGAACTCATTAAGTTCGAAGTAAAGTTTGCCATGCGCATTTAATTTCTCTAAGGCAAAATCACTGATACAATCATAAAAAACCAAAGGCTCCTCGTCATCAACGAATAAAGCAATGCCGGGTTCGTATGCCTTCACCTTCTTTTCCATCAAGGCGGATTCTGAATACGGGATATACGGCGGATTGCTGACAATGACATCGAATTGGGGCAAGGTATCCCAGATGTCTGAATCCAAAATATTAGTGTGGTGCAGTTTCAAAAAAATGCCTAGATTTTCGGCGTTGCTTTTTGTTACCAAAAGCGCCCCTTCACTCCTATCCAAGGCATGCACTTGCCAGTTTGCCAAATGATTTTTCAGTGCAAGCGCAATGCAGCCACTCCCCGTTCCAACATCAAGGATACTGCCGGGAGCATCCTGTTTATTATCTTGAATAATTAAATCGACCAGTTCTTCCGTTTCTTGCCGAGGAATAAGGACATGTTCATCTACCATAATCTTTAATCCAAAAAAATCAGCTTCCCCAAGGATATACTGAATAGGTTCGTGATTCTTCAAGCGCATGACAACCTCCATCAGGTACAAGACATTATCAGGCGGGAATGGTGTTTCTTTTTGTGTATTAAAAACATGGAAAGCATCTTCAAACAAGATGCGTCCTACACTTTTTAATTCTCCGGGTTCCATCATAGGTTTTAATTCCCGGCAATAGAATTGGTATGCTTCTTTGACCGTGTTCATTTATTAGAGCGTTTTCTCAAGGTTTAAAACATAAAATTGCAATGTTTTAGGCAACTTAAAATTAATAAATGTACATTTTGGCTAAATATTTTTTCATTAGACAAGGCAAAAAACGCAGACGATGCGGGGCATCGGCGAGGCTTTTTAACGAAGTATAATGGAAAAAGATGACGTCAACATG
>JAHDGC010000857.1 GCA_020627865.1 Saprospiraceae bacterium
AGAGCCAGAGATTAAGTGTGTTTCTGCCGTTATATTATGGGTGGCTAAGTATTTTTTTAGCGTGTTGGGGTAGGAGGTCGCTATTTTCTTCCCCGCAAACCACTCGATGCCTTCACATGTTTCTCCTTTTTTTACGGCAAGGGAGAGTCGGCATTTTGCAAAACCCAAGGGGAGAATTTTTTCTACTTTTTTATCCTTTTCAACCAATATATTTTCTCCAATAATGGCTATGTCTGCAACACCATCTTCAAGGTATTGAGGAATATCCGAGTTCCGTAAAAACAGTAACTCTATTGGGAAATTGGATGCGTTTGCTTTCAATTGATCCAGACCATTATTAATCCCTATCCCACAATCCTTGAGGAGTTGTAGTGATTTTTCATTCAAACGACCAGATTTCTGAATGGCAATTTTAAGATTACTCATGTTGCTTTTTTTTGTCATCTGAGTAAATCCGGAGGAGATTGAGAAATTGATTCAAAAAAAAATCCCGTCCGATTTACTCAGACGGGATTCCTTATTTTATTAAAATAAATACAGCATCACCTTACCTGAGCAAGACAGTTAAAATGATGGTGATGATGTACTTTAGAAAATTTCATTCTTAAATTTTATTTTGATACCGCAAAGGTATATTAATTTTTAAGGATTCCAAAATTTATTTAAATTTTTCAATAGTAAATTTTGTTTCAATGTGTTGAACTGGCAATCCTTCCATGGGGATGAAGGGGGCGTGGCTGCAATTAAAAAAAAGAAACCGGCAAGTTACCGGCTTCTCTGATATAAACATGCGTTGATTAAAATTTCATTTTGAGGAATGGAGAACCATACTAAGCCTCTACTTGAGGATTTAACAAGCGGGCTATTTTTTCGTGTAGCTTGATCGGGTTGAAGGGCTTGACAATATATTCGATAATACCAAGGTCTTTGCATTTTTGGATAATTTCGGAGCTTTCGTCACCAGATAATACCAATACAGGAATATTTTTATAAAACCCGCTACATTTTAGGTTGATTAAAAACTCGATGCCATTTAGTCTGGGCATCATTAAGTCTAGCAGAATCAGATCAGGAATGTTCCCATTGCCGAGCCAAACTAGGCCTTCAATGCCATCTTTTCTGGTCGTGACCTGATATTTCTTGTTAAGCAAATTACTTAACAACAATCGGATACTATCATGATCCTCAATGATAAGGATACTTTTCTTGTTTTCCATTGGTCATTTTTGTTTTTCCTTAGTTAAAACTAAATGAGGGGAATGGATGCTAACATTTGCACTGCAATTAGTGTTCCATAAGTATTTCGATTGAGGGATAAGAATTCTACTTACAGTAGAAAGTGTTCTACGTGTAGGGTTGCCCATTAAGAATAGGTCATAGCATGGTTGTTTTATGCTACTGTGGATGTGTTTATGTGTTGGAAGGGGATCGATTTAAGGGATGGGAGGAAAGAGCTTGGGCATATGTAGCCGTATGCGAATAGTAGGGTTAGATGTTCGCCGTACTATCGTCATCGTCCTCTATGGTAACATGTCCCCATCTTCTGCCTTTCTCTATTTGATAAACATAATTCTCTGTTACACCAAAGTTTTTGGCAATAATTTTACGCTTAGTCTTATTTTTGGCAAGCATTTTTTTCATTAATTTCACCTTGGTCTCGGTCAGTTTGTAGTGCTTTTCTCGCTTAGCGCGGCCATTTTTGTAACTGGGCTTTATCTCGGTATACTTCTTCCATTCTTCTTCTGTTACCCATTTGAGGTTGTTCCACTTGTTATTGTTGCGATTATAATCAAGATGGATGATATAGTCATGATCTGGAGAAGGTTTTTCTACAAAATGATCTGATACAAACCTGTGGACGTAGACACATCCTCTGGTATTATCCTTAAGCATGATGCTAAGAATTTTAAGCCCTCGGTTTACTGTAGAGCCTTTTAGTAATTTTTCATCAAGACTTGCTTTGTCAATGCTCTTAATTTGTCCATAGTTGGAGATTTCGTAGAAACAATTTTTGGTAGGTTTACCAAAATCAATTCTAACCCATTTTTCATTCCAATGGGATTTGATAATGTTGGCCATAAGATTTGATTACTCTCTCTTTTGATATAATAAGAATTATTAAATGCTTGCCTTAATAATAATTTACTCGTTCAGATAATGATACTGGCGGGAATAACCACCCAAGTACGTTTGCAAACATAACCGGATAAGTTTTAGCCGAAGTGTTAAATTTAGACAAGCCCTGAACACTCTCAAGTTTTTGTAGTCTCAAATATAGGTATAAATCAATAGTAAACCTAAGATTTGATATGTAAAAATTAAAAAATAATATAATGTGTTTTTGTGTAAATCCCTATTTATTAACGGAAAATATATTTAATATATTTATGTTATGATTATGAGGCAAATATAAGAAATTTTCTTTTGTTTGAGGCATTGTTTATTGTAAATAAGCTGTTATTTTTTATAGGAATATTTTACAATTTGATACCATCTTGCTTTTGTCGGTATTTTTTTCAAATATTGCGGCGAAGTGGCTTTGCGAAGCAACTTCAGCCCGAACATATTGTCTTTAGATACAATGATTGAATTCGGGGGAAGGCTTCCAATGCTAAGGGGGCTGGAAATAAATAATGTATTTTGCCAGTTTCTTAAAGTGCCTTTTACCAACAAAGAAATTAAAAACTTGCCTGTTCCTGCGTTTGTCCTGTTCTGCAAGTACGCAGATAGAGGAGCACGCGGGCAGGAACTAAAATTAAAAGCTAATGCGAAATATATTGTTTGTATTGCTAACAATATTTATATCCTGTTGTTTCTTATCCGCGCAAGAACCATCCCAAGCAAGACGAATATATAACACGGCCAAAATTCAGGGGGTAGCGCCTTCCATTGATGCGAATTTTGATGACCCTGCATGGAATCAGGTAGAGTGGGCCACTGATTTTATCCAGCGGGAACCATATGAAGGCAAAATGCCCAGCCAACAAACCTCTTTCAAGGTTCTTTACGATGATAAAAATCTTTACATCGCCTTTCTGTGCCATGATCTCGCTGCCGATAGTATTGAGCAACGCCTTTCCCGCCGGGATGGCTTCGAGGGAGATTGGATTGAGGTGAATATTGATAGCTACCATGATCTAAGGTCTGCGTTTTCCTTCAATATTACGGCTGCTGGGGTGAAAGGGGATGAGTTTGT
>JAHDGC010000030.1:0-3982 GCA_020627865.1 Saprospiraceae bacterium
GGAATAACCTTTCGGATTTGGATGGTTGTTTTAGTTTGTCTAATGGTATTTCCGTGACAAGGATAGCCGAAGCGGCATGTGATGCAAACGGCGGAACCTTATCGGGCGGGCCATTTGAATTTATTGTAGACGGTGAGGCCGATAATATTCCTGCCGATGCGATTAGTTTGGCGGATGCTTCTGGTTCAAATAGCCAATGGGTCGTGACGGATGAAAGTGGCAATATTTTAGGCTTGCCGCCAAGTTTTACAGCACCTGATTTTGATGGAGCCGGCGTCGGTGTATGTATTGTTTATCATTTGGCTTATGAGGATGGTTTGGTCGGCCTAGCCGCAGGGAATAACCTTTCGGATTTGGATGGTTGTTTTAGTTTGTCCAATGGTATTTCCGTGACAAGGATAGCCGAAGCGGCATGTGATGCAAACGGCGGAACCTTATCGGGCGGGCCATTTGAATTTATTGTAGACGGTGAGGCCGATAATATTCCTGCCGATGCGATTAGTTTGGCGGATGCTTCTGGTTCAAATAGCCAATGGGTCGTGACGGATGAAAGTGGCAATATTTTAGGCTTGCCGCCAAGTTTTACAGCACCTGATTTTGATGGAGCCGGCGTCGGTGTATGTATTGTTTATCATTTGGCTTATGAGGATGGTTTGGTCGGTTTAGCAGGAGGGAATAACCTTTCGGATTTGGATGGCTGTTTTAGTTTGTCCAATGGCATTTCCGTTACAAGGCTTGCTGCTGCCGTTGATCTAAACCTTGATCTTACTGTCGATAATATACTTTATGGTATTTATGAAGAAGTTGTGTATACCGCTACCGTGACAAATGAAGGTTCCATAACAGCGACAAATATTGTCATCAGTGCCGGTCGCCCTGAGGGAATGGTGTTTTCAGGTGCAACCTTAAGCGATGGAGCATACGATATCTATCTTGGAGAGTGGACGATTGATGCTTTGGATAGGGGAGAAACCGCAACATTAACGCTGACCTTATTTACTTTGGTCGAGGGTGTTGATATTGATAATTTCGTCGAGGTGATTGCTGTAGATCAAGAAGATGCTGATTCAGACGCTGGGAATGGAGACGGAACACCAGCAGAGGATGATGAAGCTGGAGTAACAATTATTCCAAATACGAACGGTGGGTTTGGCGGCGAAAATGGTGAAGCAAATCTCTCCTTGGCGATTGCCTCAGATACCGAGATTTTTAATCAATATGAAAACATTACCTTTACGATAACCTTAACCAATGATGGCCCAGATGCCGCGACTAACATTGAAGTTATGGCAGGCTTGCCCGAAGGCTTGGTTTACGTAAGCAACAATACCTCCGATGGAGAATATGTTCTTTTCTTTGAAACATGGTTTATTGAGTCTTTGGCCAGCGGCGAAACTGCCATCCTAGAATTAGAGTTGTTTACTTTAATAGGAGAATCAACTATTACAGCTTTTGCAGAAGTATTCACTGTAGGGCAATTCGACCCCAATTCTACACCGGGTAATGGAGATGGGCAAAATGCCAATGAAGATGATGAAGCCGCAGTGTATGTCAGTAGCATTGCACCCAATTTTGATGATATCGAACCGGAATTCAGGGATGAGGAAGTGGTAGAAATCTCAGAAGAATTGTTGATGAGTCGGTTGTATCCATTACCGGCTGTTGATGTACTAAATGTAGAATTGGTAAATGCCAAGGCGTTTACCAATGCAACCATCTCCGTTTACAATATGCAAGGGCGAAATTTAATTCAAAATAAGGTAGCCTTAACAGAAGGGAGTAATAACTACAGATTGGACATAGAAAGCTTAACCGCAGGGAATTATTTCGTTCATGTTTTGACACAGGATGGGATTAAGATTACTAGGCGTTTTATCAAAGTGAGATTATAATATTTCTACGTATTCAAAGCTACTGGCTAGCTTCAAGCTAGCCAGTAGCTTTGATAAAAGAGTTCATTATTTTTCCACTTTCAAACTCAAATCCAAACTATTATAAGAATGGGTCAAGGCACCAACCGAAATATAGTTCACCCCGGTTTGCGCATAAGCCCGAACATTATTGATATTAATACCGCCAGAAGCTTCCGTTTCATATTGATCTCCAATAATCTTAACAGCTTCTTTTAATAAAGTAATCTCAAAATTATCCAGCATGATGCGTGTGACATTTCCTGCCTCTAGTACTTGATACAGTTCCACCAAATTTCTAACTTCAATGGTAACGCCAAGATCAAGATTGTTTTCTTTTTGGTAATTTTTAACCCTTTCGATAGCGGCCGAAATACCACCACAGGCATCAATGTGGTTATCCTTTACCATAATCCAATCATACAGGCCAAAACGATAATTATCGCAACCCCCTAACTTTACAGCCCATTTTTCTAAAAATCGCAATAGAGGCGTTGTCTTACGGGTATCCAGAATTTTGACCGGTAAATCCTCGACCTCAAATTTAAATCGATTACTCATCGTTGCAATACCACTCATTCTCTGCATACAATTGAGCACAAGCCTTTCCGCTTGAAGCAAAGCACGACTATTGCATTCTACTGTAAAGGCAACATCTCCATAGCTTATAGAGCGGCCATCTTCAATCAGCACCTCAAGCTTAGCAGAAGGATCAACCATCTGAAAAACCTTTTCTGCAAACATAACGCCTGCCAAAACGCCCGGATCTTTAACAAATAATCTGGCCTTCGATCTAGAATCTGGAAGGATACAAGCCCGCGAGGTATGATCCCCAGCACCTACGTCTTCTTGTAGGGCTGCTTTGATAAATGTTTCCAGTTTTTCTGTTGTGGGAATGATAGGTGCTATTTTTTCCATAAAAAGAGTCGTATATAATGAATTACGCGCAAATGTCCGATTTTATTCTCATTGTGTCAAGCCCAAAAGAGGAAAAGAGGCCTTAAAAACTTGATTTATAAGAAAAAAGGATGAATTGTATAAAACAATCCATCCTTTTCTATTTTTTATAATAAAAACCATTGCTGGTAGAGGTCAATTGAAAATTGACCGACAAAAAATCATGACGATCAGGTTAATCACATGAACCTGCCTGACAAGGTCACGTAGGCAGGTCATAGTCAGACATTCACGAAAAATAGTTCAAGAATCTATAATTCGATCTAAAACATGACTCCTATCCGCAGCGTAATAGCTCGCAGTGTGCCTTTAGAATCCTCCTCTTCAAGCGTGGAACTTCCATCCTTCAGTACTAGATGAGATTTATCATCGGTAAGATCGAGGATCCCTTGCTGATAGAAGATCCCGGCAACCAAAGAAGTACTTTCGCTAATTTCATATTCTGCACCAAGCCCCAGCCCTAGAGAAATATTAAGCGGAGCAATTTCTTTTTTAATATCAATCTTAGACTCATCCACATCTAGAATTTCCTCCATGCTAGAAGTCATAGTTGTATCAATAGTCCCGTTTAAAGCACCCCTAGATTGGGTTTTGATACCAATAGTGATTTGTGGAATTTCTGCATAATAACGTAGACTTCCAAAATAGCGGGTTGTCATCTTGAAGGCCGCAGGAATTTCAATAAATTGGAGGCTATGTTTAAGTGAGGTGCCGGCTACTAGCGGAGATTCACTGGAAGCATGTTCTGATTGCGCCCAAAATGTACCGGGCAACTCCTGTGTCAATGTTCCTCCTTGGCCAAAAGCAAATCCCAATCCTCCAACAAGTGCGTAGTTTTCCTGAAAATAATATTCTCCCAAAACACCGAGCTTGAAACCAAGCCTAACGCCGTCAGAATTTACCTGATTGCTGTTGGTGCCAATCCAACTAAAAGACGGGCTGGCCTGAAAGCCGAAGCGAAATTCGCCCTGTGCATGCAGTGTTTGTGATAATATGAACAAAAATGAAAGGAAAGTAACAATTTTTTTCATTCTTTTGTGTTTTTAGAATTGTATTAGAAGCTGTTTAAAATTAGCTTTTGGTGATAAAAATAGTCAATTTTTTGTTTAGACTAG
>JAHDGC010000030.1:4082-19654 GCA_020627865.1 Saprospiraceae bacterium
GGCGCGAAAACCGGAGTTATGCCTTTGCATAATGAGGATTTTCGCAACGACGTATAAGCGAAAAAGGGGCACTTTTAGCCCAAAGTGCTAAATTTAAGCAGTTTCTTCAACTTAAACCTGATTAAACTGTGCGTTCAATACCAAAAATATTTTTAATAATATACGTTTTAACAATAATAACATCTTGTCTGTCAGACAAAGGTAAAAATATTCCCGATGTTTCACATATAGATGCAGACGTTAATATTATGCGTTTTGAAAAAGCCCTTTTTGCCCTTGATAGTACCAATATCAGGCAAGGATTAGACCAATTGAAAGAAGCCTATCCGGATTTTATAAACGTTTACTTCGACAATATCGTTGCTAATGCAGAAAACCCAGAGGAAACTTGGGAGGAAACGACTCGCCTTTTTTTGGGGAATCCTGCCTTGCAATCCTTATACGATACCTGTATGTTGGTTTATCCCGATCTCAAGGGATTTGAAAAGGAAATGGCCTCGGTATTCCAGTATTATCAGCACTATTTCCCAGATAGAAAAGTGCCGAAAATCGTTACGTATATCTCGGAATATGCCTTGGGAGCCTTTACCCTAGAGGATGATGTCTTAGGGGTTGGCTTGGATTTTTATTTGGGTAAAGCCCATAAGGGGTATAACCCGATGATCTTCCCAGATTATATCAAAATGTCGATGGATCAGGAACACATGGCGGCCAAAACAACCGAAACCTTGGCCAATTATCTGGCGGGTTCCCCACAAGGAAATCGGATGATTGATTTCATGATCCACAATGGAAAAATCCTATATTTGATGGATATGCTCATGCCGCATACGCCCGATCACATCAAGCTTTCTTACACTGAGGCACAGGCCAAATGGTGTGAAGAAAACGAAAAGCAAATCTGGGCATATTTATTGGGTGAAGACTTATTGTATGCCTCAAAGCTGCGGGATATTCAAAAATATGTGAATCACAGTCCGCATTCTCCAGGCATGCCCGCAGAAGCCCCAGGACGAACGGCAAATTGGATTGGCTGGCAGGTGATAAAATCTTTCATGAAAAGAAATCCAGAGGTGGCCGTACCGCAAATGCTGGCCATAAAGGATGCACAAGAATTGATGGATAAGGCAAAGTATAAGCCGAAAAGGTAGCGGATTGGTGGTTCGTAGATGAGTTTCTCAATCATCAAACGACCAATTCCCGCTTTATATAATACACAATATTCCTTCTATCTTAAGCTTTATAGTTGTATCTTTGTATTAATGAAGTGAAACGATTTAAATAGGTTAGGCCGTCTAAGTTATAAATTACTGACTAGCAAATACGTACTTTTTACCCTGTCTGCGTGGACTTGTCAGGCAGGTTTCGGTCTTTTTAATTTTTACTTGTTTCCTAGGATAGATATTTTCCGGATTTAAATTCATAAATTATGAGCACGATATTATTATTTTCATTGGGTGGGGCAGAAATTATAGCAGTATTATTGGTTGTACTATTGCTTTTCGGTGGTAAGAAAATTCCAGAATTGGCCAGAGGCCTAGGAAAAGGTATCAGAGAGTTTAATAGTGCCAGAGCAACGATAGAGACAGAAATAAAGGAAGGCATCCGTGAGGCGGAGAAGAAAGTGGAGGAGAAGTAGATCATTCGCTTCGCTCATTTTTAGACGTTAGCTATTAGATCGCTTTGCTGTTAGACCATTTGCTGACGCTCATTGTCAGAGGTCAGACGGTGCAGTGGGATGTTTTTTGGTAGTATTGCTTAGAAAAAGCGAAAATGCCCAAGCTTTTTAGCACCGCCGCGTCTGACCTCTGACAGCGCAGCAATCTCTCTAAAGCGCAGTGACCTCCTTAACCTTTATCTTAAAAACCAGTACCGCATCAGCCGGAATGTTGATCCCTTCCTCCTGAATCGCTCTTGGGCCATAGCCTAGACTCGAAGGAACCAACAAAAAACCCTCGCTACCTTCCCTGAAATAAGTCAAGCCTTCATCCCAACCAGGGATAACCCTTCCCATGCCCAGTTGAAAAGTATGTGTTTTAGGTTTCTTAGCTTCCTCGAAGCGCGTATTATCTATCAAAAAACCTTCATATTCGACCTCCAGCTGATCACCTGGTTTCGGTAAATCACCCTTGCCCTTTTCCGTAATCACATAACTCAATCCAGAACGCGTTCTTTTGGTCTTAAACTTATGCGCAAGGGCATACTCCTGAATCAACTTTTTATCCTTTAGAAATTGCTCGCGGATATGCTGCTCGTAGGCCAAACGTTCCTTTTCCTCCAAGGCAATAATATAAGCATCGTATGCTGCATCACTAAGAATCTTAACAACCTCAAGTTCATACATCAAATCCATTCCTGGTTTGATGGTTTCTCCAACACCATGTTCGCCGTAGGCCATCTCTGAAGGAACAAACAAACGACCTTTTTCCCCCTTGGATAAGGACAAAACACCCCTGTCCAATCCTCGAATTACTTGCCGATAGCCAACTTGGAATACAAAGCCATCCTCTGCCGGACTTTCGTCAAAAACAAAACCATCGAGCCGCATGCCCTTATAATTTACCAGAACATAATCACCCGTCTTCACCTGTTGTCCACCCGCTTTTTTGTCAATAATATAAGCAATGCCATTTTCATCTTTCTGTACTTTGAGGTCATTTTCTTGGATGTAAGTTTCCATATCCGGAACGTCTTGTGCAACAGCTTGCGGAGTTGCTATTGTTAAGGATACCAAGATGATGATTGAAAAGGAGAGTATATTTTTCATAATAAATATTTGTAAATGAGGAGGAGTATAAAATCCCATCATTCCACGTGTGTGTAAAATTTAAATAATATAAAAAAATCCGCATGTTTGATGCCAACTTTTAGCTTTTTACAGATTTTAACGTTTTTTTACAATATCAGAAACTATATTTAAACATAAAGATCAGCATAAAATGGACGATTTATTTTTTCAATATTCCTAAGACATTCATATACCCTTAAAAATTCCTTAAATCCCCCTTGGATACAATACCGCAACAAGCCCCACCGTTATGGTAGCATCTATTATAATAACTAATTTCATATGCGAATTTTCCTGTTGGTTTTAATCACTACTGTTCTACCAAATCTGTTGTTGGCCTTGCCCAATAAAGCTCATGCAGACCACAAGCTGAAACCCGGCTTGGCGGAACACGGTGTGGTGTCCTTTGCTCCACATGGTGGTGTTTCCAAATACAAAGCAATGGTGAAAAGTGTGGTGCCAAGGCAGGAGCGAGCTAAAGATACCGGCATCGGCTTAGGTTGGTTATTTTTAGGAATAGCAGCCTTTTCTGTATTACTGTTGCGGATGGCAGTGGAGGTCGAAACCATCGCCTCCAAATACCGTACTTATTGGACTTTCTAGTAAAGAAGTAAAAAGGTTAAAGTAAAAAGTACGCACTTGCAAATCAACAGTTTATAACTTTAGCCGACGTAACTTATTTCCGGTCATTCTCCTAATGAGCTTTTCCCAAAAAACTGTTTTCCTTCCTTTTAATCCTTTCTTTTCTTTTTACCACAGACCTGCCTGCTTTCAGCATGAAGGCAGGTTTTCCAGATATAGACAGATTAACTTATGTTGTTTGGTACAACATACCCAAAGGATTATATGTGTATGGAATAAAGGTGTAACACTTGATATCAAGTACATTTTCCGGCATTCGAGCAAAAATTCCGAAAATTAGTTAATCCTGAGAATTCTGATACAGACAATAAGAAATGGTGAAATAAAAAAACAAGTTAAAGGCGGGAAGCCAGAAACGATAAGGCAACTGAGGGAAAAAATGGCGAGAAACTTACTCCGCAATATACGAAAAAGCCTTTCTACCAAAGTATAGCACTGCCAATACCACGGTGTATGTGAGTGTCGTTGTCATGTTTAGGGGGCAAATATAACAGTTAATTTTTAAACTGTGTAATAAATATCCTTATTGAGCTAAACGATTTGTCTTATCTTGCTGCTGCTAAACTATTTTGCTAAACAGATGACATATTATGGATAAGGATTTAGGGGCTTTTTTGGAGGAAAGGGTCGCACTTTATAACAACAAATCTTTTATTGAGACAGACCCGATTACGATTCCGCACCGATTCTCTCGCTTGCAGGATATTGAAATCATGGGCTTTTGGGCGGCGATGTTGGCTTGGGGGCAGCGGGTGACGATTATCAACAAGGCCAATGAGTTGGTAGACTTGATGGATGGAGCACCCTATGATTTTATCCGGAACCACAAGGAGAAAGACCGGAAACGTTTCCTCAATTTTAAACATCGCACTTTTCAACCTACGGATACCTTGTATTTTGTGGAGTTTTTCCAGCAATATTATAAAGAAAATGATAGTTTGGAAATGGCTTTCGCCCAACATATGAACTCTGATGATGAGCATGTAGGCAATGCCTTGCGGGGATTCCACGAGTTGTTTTTCAGTTTGCCAGATGCGCCACAGAGAACACGGAAGCATATCGCGACACCGGCTAGAAAATCTTGCTGCAAAAGATTAAATATGTTCTTGCGGTGGATGGTCAGGAAAGATGATAGCGGTGTTGATCTCGGCCTTTGGGAGAAAATTAACCCCGCCCAACTCCTGATTCCGCTGGATGTACATGTGGATAGGGTTGCCCGTCGCCTAGGTTTGCTACAGCGAAAACAAACGGATTGGCAAAGTGTATTGGAGTTAACGACCCAACTTCGGGCTTTTGATGCAGATGATCCGGTGAAGTACGATTTTGCCCTTTTTGGGATAGGGATTTTGGAAAAGTGAAGTTCTCTGTAGCAAAAGGATAATTCTCTTCAGACTAAAGTGTTCGCTACAACATATCCGAAGGATTGTTGTATGTGAACCAAGAACGGTCTTTGAACGGAGAAAACTGGCCACAGGCCGCCGCCAAAGTCCGTGTACAAGCAGAGTTGGTAACGAACACCATCTCCTATTTTGCAAAAATTGTCAAAGACCCATTTTTCTTTAGACCCAATAAAAAAGGCACCCCAAATCGGAGCGCCTTGTGTTTTATATTTTATGACGAAAGTCAGCTTTATTCTTGGTCGAATCTCAGTTCTTGGATTAAATATTTGCCGTTGTTTTCTTTCATGTAAAGATAAACCCGATAAACGGTATTTCCGGCCTTGAGATTTCCGATGACATAATGGGAATCGCTTCCCTTGGAAGTTCCCTTATGCACCTCACTAAAAGATTGCGGTTGATTGGATTTGAAAAAATTGTTTACGATAGCGACAGCCTGTGCCTTATCATAAATATCTTCATCATCCAAAATGGAAACTTCCACGCTGGAATCGAAGAATTTCGATAATGTTGCGACATCTCCTTTGCTGATGGCTTGGGATATTTCTGCCATATCGGGCTGCATCAGCAGCGTTGGAGTGAACATCAGAATAAATAATATGCTTTTCATTGGACTATAATTTTGAATAAATTTTCTAACAAGGTATTATAACAATGTTTACTATAATAAACACTATGCCAGAAGATTTGCTATAAAGCTACGTCCTTTCTTTCAGCTTGTCAAGTCCTTCCAACTTTAAGCGAAGCCTGGCGGTTTTTGTGATTTCTAGGTGCAATTTAAAAATTTTTATTCATAAATTGCTTGTAATTAGAGGATTATATAATGTTTTTTGGGGTTTTTAACAAACAAATAGACCCTGTGTAGAAACGAATTAAAATAAAGTTAAAGTATGGCAAATGTAAGCTTTAACACATTTTAAGCGTTTTTGTTTATACCGTAGGTAGAGACGAGATGCATCGCGTCTCTACCTACGGTATAAACATTTTAAATTACCGCACTTGAGATGAAAATCTGTACAAAAGACAGTCCAAATCACCCCGAATAATGTATTTTTGCAGCATGAAAAAGGTACAAAAAGCAGCACTCATTATTTTAGATGGCTGGGGCCATGGAGAAAATCCCAATGCAGATGCCATCAAACAAGCGGAAACGCCCTTTGTAGATAGCTTATATAAGGATTATCCGAATACGGAATTGATCACTTTTGGACAGGAAGTCGGCCTTCCGGAGGGACAAATGGGCAACTCTGAGGTGGGGCATCTCAATATTGGGGCTGGGCGCGTAGTTTATCAGGAATTGGCTCGAATTAACAAGGCAATTGAAGATAAAACCTTGCATCAAAACCCAGTAATAGGAGAAGCATTGGCTTATGCCCGATCCAATGGGAAGAAGGTACACTTGCTGGGACTGGTTTCTGACGGCGGGGTACATTCCCATATCAATCACCTCAAGGCGCTCTGTGACATTTGCGAGGAACAAGGACAAAAAGAGGTTTTTATCCATGCCTTTATGGATGGAAGGGATACAGATCCGAAGGGTGGGGCTTCATATCTCGCTTCGGTTTTGGAACACATTGAAGGTACCCGAGTGGAGCTGGCTTCGGTTATCGGGCGGTATTATGCTATGGATCGGGACAAAAGATGGGAGCGGGTAAAGCTAGCTTATGATTTATTGGTTAAGGGAACAGGGGAGAAGAGTACGGATATATTGGCGACTTTGGAAAAAAGTTACGAAGAAGAAATTACGGATGAATTTTTAAAACCGATGGTTTGTACGGATACAAATGGACAACCCAAAGCGGTCATTGGAGCTGGAGATGTGGTTATTTTCTTTAATTTTCGGACAGATCGCCCGAGGGAGATTACCTATGTTTTGAGTCAGGCTGATATGCCGGATTATGATATGCAGTGTTTGAACTTGCATTATGTGACGATGACTTCTTATGATGAGACGTTCAAAAATGTGGAGGTCGTTTTTAAGAAAGATAACCTTCCGGTAACGCTAGGAGAGTGGCTGGCTTCGAAGGGACTTTCTCAGGTACGGATCGCAGAAACGGAAAAGTATCCGCACGTTACTTTTTTCTTTTCAGGCGGAAGGGAAGCTGCTTTTGAAAATGAAAAAAGAATTATGATCCCCTCACCCAAAGTGGCTACCTATGATGAGCAACCGGAGATGAGTGCTCATGAAGTGACGGATGCTATCGTCGCAGAGGTCGAGGAGAATCAGCCTGATTTTATTTGTTTAAATTATGCGAATACGGACATGGTCGGACATACGGGAGTTTTTACAGCAGGGATGAAAGCTGCGGAGACGGTAGATACTTGTTTGCAGCGTCTTGTGAAACAATTATTGCGTTTCGATTATGAAATATTAATCATAGCCGATCACGGGAATGCAGATTGTATGGTGAATGAGGATGAAACCCCAAACACGGCGCACACGGTAAATCCGGTTCCTTGTTTTTATATTGGAAATGATGTCGCAAATAAAAAAATGAAGGCGGGTAAACTGGCAGATGTTGCACCAACATTATTGGCGATGATGGGGCTGGAAAAACCAGTTGAAATGACAGGAAATAATTTATTGATTATGGCATCCTAAATGCTTAGGACATTTTTATACCAAAAGGCTTATTAAACAGTGATTTTGCAAATAGTTGTAACACGAGCACTCTTTTTGTTTAAACCATTAAGAAATTGAGGGTAGTTAAGGGGAACGGGCTAAAGCTCGTTTTTTCTTAATGCGCCTTAATGGTTCAAGAAAGTTTACTGTTAATTTATCTGTTTTATATGTGATGAAAAATAAAATATGATTTTGCTAAAAAAATATCAACCTACAATTTGGCTTTGTACTCTTTTAATTTTTTGTGCCTGTGGCCCACCCGAACAAATCCTCAGGGGAACTGCTCCATTTTTTGATTTGAAAAGCTATTTTTCAGATGAAATAAAACGGTTGGGACATGCTGTTAAGGGAAAGAAATCTATTCGTATAAATGGAACTTTGGAGGAGAAAGATTTTGATGTAATTGATATAGAAAATGATCTTTCTGCCTTTATCGCATCTGATATTAACAAACCGACTTGGTATGATCAGTATGCTATTGATAGTGTTTTTAATAATGCTGGAGAGTTGACCAAAATTCAATATACAGCTAGAAAAGATATATTGAAAACACAAAAAATAGAAGTCCAGTTTAAAGCAGCAGCAGTGAGTGGCATCATTATAGAAAATGCGAACAACAATTTGCTGGAAAACTCCCAACAATATTTATCCTATTTTCCTGATGAAGGCTACGAAATAAAAATAAATCAAAAGATTATACTTTCTCCGGCAAAGGAAATTGTTGTGAAAATGACCTCATCTCTTGATTAAAACCCATCCGCCATAATTTCACCATGTTCATTTAAGACAACTAATGTTACTCGGCGACCGTATTCCTCTGGTTTTTTTCCTTTCAGTTTTTTCCACTGCGGTGGTGGGCTAGATTCCCCATAGACTTTGATGAAAATCCTCCACTCTTTAATGCCCTTAGCAATGAGGTGATTTCTTACCGTTCGTGCTCTTCGTTTAGAAAGATTCAAGTTGTATTCTGCGGGGCCGGAAGAATCCGTGTGCCCTATAATTTGAAGTTTATAAGTCTTATTTTTTTGAAGTGTCCGGAATATTTTATCAATGTTTTGTTTGGCGACTTGATTTAGTTTTGCCTCGTCAAACCCGAAGAAAATATGCTCTAAGTAAAGTTCTTCTGTCGTTGGGTCAATATAAATATCGTGTTCATTGATTAACGCACAGGGTTTCCCGCATAGTTTTTTTTGTTGCTCCATATCTATAACCTGAGCATATCGAAATCCATTTTGAGTGGCGAACGTTTGTACGCTATCTGCTTCGGCTTTATTCTTGTAATACCCATAATAATACCGGTAGATATTGTTTTGATCCACCCTAGCATCAACGTCTGGGAATCCCAAGTTAGTAAAATAAGACGGTGACATTTTTACGATATAAGCAGAGAGTTGGACTCTATAATCTTGGGCATATAAATTAGAGGCGAATAGTATACTGGCACAAAGCAGTACAAAAGTGTAAAGGTTCATAGTGTTCACTTATTGGTCAGAAAATAAAATTATTCCGAGCAAGATAAGTAATTAAAGACAGGGAAATTACATTACCTATATCGGGCGCGTGTTTTGCAAGGCAAAAGTTATGTTAGAGTAAGTTTAAATTTTTTTGTTAAGCAAAAAAGTATTCTGTGTAGTGCGAAATTAATACAAACAAACGCATAATCAAAAAAATATTAAAACTGTTTTTAATTTGTATTTTATGTATTTAAAATTTTTATTTCCAATTCTAGTTTAGAAATACAAATTAAAACAAAAATACTAATTGTCTTTTAAAATAACAGTATTGGAATCAGGTGCAATATATATATAATTTATAATAGGATTCCAATCAATTTTCGCTGCTGGAGGGTTTTGGTAGAATTTATTTAACAAGTCGGCATGTTGCATTTTGATAAAGCCGACTTTTTGAGCAGGGATGTATCCGGTTTGTCCTTGAGGCAATTGAACAAAGAAGTAAGGGGTTGCTTTTTTGACTCCGTTTTCTAACACATATTTTTCAAAATGAGTAATTACTTTTAGCTTGTCCTGAAGCTGTACAGCTTTTATCGTGTGGGCAGAAGCACGGGGAGAATCGAGTAGGGTGACACCGTAATTTTTTACCCCAGCTTTAGGTGGTGTTCTGCTTTCTTTGTAAAGAGGAACGTACATTTTTTTTTGTTTGTTCCATTGCCAAGTGTAGGTTACATATTCCATGCAACGTTCGTATGGACTGTTTTTGATTTTAATATTAGGGATTGCTTTATATTTTTGGCAGTCGATATAATCTACGTATTCTACTCGGATAGATTGTTGGTCAATTTCTAAAAATTTAAATGAAGCAGGGGAGGGGTTATCTTTATCAAAAGAGAGGTTGAGGCGTTCTTCAAATATCTTAGTTAGGGTGCCTGCTTGAATGGCGTAGATTTCTAGATTTCTATTCTCAGTTAATTTTCCAGAAGGGAAACTGCTGTTGACCAAAATAAAATCGGGCACTTGATCTCCGGTGAGATCTTTCATCTCAAAATGCATAACATCCGTTTTTCCCATCGCACTCATCCCACCATATTTGAGGTGGACACTTTTACCGTGTTCGTTGGTTATGACAATATAGTATTCGCGATAAGCCGGATTGAGAAAATCATTTTTATGAAAATTGTCCCGTCCGTTTGTTGCGGCAATCCAAATCATGGCCTGTTCAAATCCACTGCTCAGACTTATTTTTTTTTGATGGAAATTTTTGAGTTGTGGGGGGATTTCATTTTGAGAAAGGATAACGGCAAGGGCATCCCCAAAAACCCATCCGGTTTTTCCGTCTTTTGTTTTGACCTTATACCATTTGAATTTTTGATTTTGGGCATTGTCCTCATGTTCCAGTTTGGTTTCTTCTAGGATTTCGAATAGGGCGCCTTCCTTGTAGGCAATATTAGAATGTTTTACAAAAGTAGAATCTGGATATAAGGTAACGGTGTTTAAGGCAGAAGCGGCCTTCGCGCGAAGAATGATATCATTGGCAAAACCATGAAAGGAAAAATTGCAAAGAAAAAGTAGTAAAATTAATATGCGCATATCATCGGATATAATTCGGGAGCATAAGCATCCCTAAAGGCGTAGTGTTATGATAATGGAACCCCTGTAGGGTTAACGAAGTGTTTGTTTTTTTATTATATAATATAATTCAAATATCATGCTAGGACGTAAAGCCTACGTCTTTCCCACAAAAAAGAAAACCACTGTACTTTTGCAGTGGTTTCTTTAATAACTTATATAAAACTAAACATTGCCAAAATAATGTG
Organism: Saprospiraceae bacterium; assembly: GCA_020627865.1. Classification (GTDB taxonomy): domain Bacteria; phylum Bacteroidota; class Bacteroidia; order Chitinophagales; family Saprospiraceae; genus JAHDGC01. The sequence goes on from JAHDGC010000030.1 coordinate 14,804, forward strand.
TCAGCGAGGAGGGAATTTGCTGACTAATTCCAAATAATATGATCTACATTAGGAACGAAAGAAGAATAAAAGATACAACTTTATACGCTAATATTACCGAACCATTAAGCCATTAAGTTAAATTAAGGTAAACGAGCTTTAGCTCGTTTTTTTTCTTAATGCTCTTAACTCCTTAATGGTTTAGACGAAATTGTGCATCTTATTTTAGTTACTATTCCATATCGTGTAGATGTAGCGCTTCAAAACGATATCCCTTTTCGGTAAAATGGGCCAGTACTTTAGGTAAAACAAACTTTAATTTTTCAAAAGCTTTAAGGCTATCATGAAAAACAATAATAGAACCGGATCGGGCCGTATCAATTACATTTTTCAAGCACTTATCCGCTGAAATTTTTGGATCAAAATCACCGCTGAGGGTATCCCACATGATAATTCGGTAATTTTTTTGTAACTCGGCTGCCTGTTTGGGTTTGATTTTCCCATAAGGCGGTCTGAATAAGTTTGAATTTACCACTCCCGCACATTTGCGGACGTTTTGAAGGTAATCTGCCGCTGAGCTTGCCCAGCCATTTAGATGGTTGAAAGTATGATTTCCAATCGCATGGCCAGCATCTTGAACACTTTGATAAATAAGGGGATGTTTTCTAACATTATCCCCTACGCAGAAAAAGCTTGCCCTAGCATCATACATTTTCAATGTTTTTAGTACCCAAGGTGTAACTTCCGGTATTGGACCATCGTCAAATGTGAGAAAGATGCATTTTTCTTTGCCCGGAATGCTCCAAATATAGCCAGGGAAAAAGTCCTGAATCCATTTGGGTGTTTTAACTAAATACATTTACAATATAAAGCTCTTTCAAAAATTTTTAACTTTGCCTCTTAATTGCAGGTAAAGCCTGAAATGCTATGTACTCAAGTCTAACGATTGATAAGGTTTACTTGCTGCTAAGGATCGTTTAAAAAATAAAATTAGCATTCATAATTGAATAGGAATCGACTAAATTTATTAGAACGAAAAATGTCATAAGCATTACGATGCTACACTTATAAACATTTTAACAAAATCATACTGCTTCACGTACACTGAAAGCATAAAAAAAGAACAAATGAGATTAAGATTTGCGCCAAGCCCCACGGGAGCTTTACACATTGGAGGTGTCAGAACGGCCCTATACAATTATTTATTGGCCAAAAAACATGGTGGTACCTTTATTTTGAGAATTGAAGATACCGATCAAAATCGTTATGTGCCCGGAGCGGAAGAATATATTAAGGAAGCGCTGAATTGGTGTGGTTTGAATCCTACGGAAGGGCCAGGGATTGGTGGCGATCATGGCCCGTATAGGCAATCAGAACGCAAGGATTTATACAAAAAATATGCTGACCAATTGTTGGCAGAAGGGAAAGCCTACATTGCTTTTGATACACCTGAAGATCTGGAGGCCATGCGCGAGCGGATGAAGGCTGCTAATATTTTCCCGCAGCAATACAATTCTCGTTCGAGGATGGACATGAAAAACAGCTTGACTTTGCCCAAGGAAGAGGTTGATGCGAGGATTGCGGCAGGGGAGAAGTATACGCTCCGGCTGAAAATTCCGGCAGATGAAACAGTTGTGATTCAAGATAAAATTCGTGGAGAGGTGCGTTTTAATACCAATGAACTGGACGATAAGGTGATTATGAAAGGCGACGGTATGCCGACTTATCATCTTGCCAATATCGTGGATGATCACCTGATGGAGATTACGCATGTTATTCGTGGGGAAGAGTGGTTGCCGAGTACAGCACACCACGTCTTGATGTATCGCTTTTTTGGCTGGGAAGATACCATGCCTGCCTTTGCGCACCTTCCGCTTATTCTTAAACCAAACGGCAAAGGGAAACTCAGTAAACGGGATGGAGCCAAGCTTGGGATTCCGGTTTTTCCACTTTCGTGGGAAGATCCAAAACCGGAAGATTCTTTCAAAGGATTCCGCGAGTTCGGCTTTGACCCAAAAGCAGTTATCAACTTTCTGGCCTTTCTCGGCTGGAATCCCGGAACGGAACAAGAAATTTTTAATATAGAAGAATTGAGTGAAGCCTTTTCACTGGAGAGAATTGCCAAGGCTGGTGCCAGATTTGATTTTGACAAGTCGAAGTGGTTTAATCAACAATACATTATCGCTACGCCGGATGAAGAACTGGCCGATAAAATAGCACCCTTGCTAGAGGCTAGAGGATACCAAAAAGATAAAGCTTATTTGACTACATTTGCCGGGCTGATGAAGGAGCGGGTAGTATTTTTGACTGATTTTCCGGAAGAAGGCTATTACTTTTTTGAATCTCCCGTTACCTTTGATGAGAAAACCATCAGAAAACGTTATAAGCTTGAAAACAAAGGAAAATTCTTGGATTTAGTGGCGCTTTTGAAAGGTGAGGTTTCTTTTGATGCATCGTCTTTAGAAAATTTTGTAAAAGAATTCATTGAAAAAAATGGACTGAAATTTGGAGAAGTCTTTCCTATTATAAGAATTGCTATATCAGGAACAACCAAAGGGCCTTCTCTTTTTGAGATGATGAATCTATTAGGCAAGGATGAAGTAATCCGACGATTGGAATATGCATTGCCTGTTTTTGAAGAAAAATTAGTCTCGCAATAAGTGAAAAATTAAAAAGATTAAAGTGGAAAGTTTGCGCCTGCTAGTCAGCAGGTTTTAGCTTTAACAAGCACAACTTATTTTGAGTCTTTAACTACGGTAAATAATAAAAGTTTTTATGGCTGAAAAAGAAAAAAACAATGAAAACTCGAAGGATTTGAAAGGATTTGATATTAAAATCAACGAGTTTGGAGAAATCGAATCTAACTTTAATATTGACAAAATAAATGACTTCCTGAACAAAAATCTGGAAGATAAAAAGCTGATTGAGAAAGAAGCAAAAGAAGAAGAATAGCGTTTCTTGTAACCTCTTGCAGACTTCAGCGTAAAAATGATTACTATAAGAACAATACACTATTTTTTTACTTTACAATTACCTTTATAATAAAGAAAATCTTTGTTATATGGATAATTATTATAAATAATGTGTTAATTTTGATATAATTTCGTATTTGAATAAGGTTTTTTTTATAGATTTGAGACCATAGCCCTGTGTTAATAGCTGATAGCTGAGTTAATTAAGTCCACCGGCAGCGAATGTGCCGTATCCATAGTTTAGTTATTTGTTATAGAAATCTATCGCCTACATGATGTATAGGCGTGTATTTTTTATCTTAAAAACCGACCTTATCGATGATTGTCCCCCTTTACATCTCCGGATTTGTCAATCCGAATGATAAGCCTCTGAATGCTATTCACATTTTTATCAGGCTTTGATCTACACCTGTTTTTTTGTCAGGGTAGGTGCCTGCTGTTTTATTCTGCATTAGAATGAAGTGATATAAACATGTTGTGATATATAAGAAAATTGTTAAATATGAAAAAACTTAGACTTCGCAAAGGTGCATTAATCGGCTTAACGATGGCTTTTGTGCTGCTTTATTTGGGTACGATTAAAGCCCAAGTAGACTTTACGTTTACGACAAATGTTCCGGATACTATCTATGTGAACAGCGGATGCTCCGCTCCATTGGAATGGGGGCATCCGGAAAGTGTTACGGCTGAATGTAATACACCAGGTTGTACCGTTACCTTTTTTGACATTGTCTCCATTACAGGTATGTACAATATCGGAGATCAGGTAGAAGCTGGTCAGACGGTATTGGTTACTTATCGGGCTGATGATGATATGGGGAGTACGGCTTTCTTCGGCTTTGATATTGATTTTGTCGATGGAGTCGAGCCTACATTTGTTACGGCATCACTTCCGCCCGACCTTACGGTAGATTGTCAGGAGGATGTGCCGGATGTAACACCTATAGCATTGGACAATTGCCCCTCGCCGGGAGGCAGTTCATCGGGCGTTACTGTGGGTTATCAAGGAACTTCAGGACTGCCCTCGAATTGTACGGGAGGTATGTATACCCGTTCTTGGATTGCTACCGATGTGGCGGGGAACACTGCGGTATACACCCAGACCATCACGGTGAGTCCGGATACAAATAATCCGATTATAGATGGCTCTTTTGGAGCTGATATTACGACGACTGCGCAATGCGGTTCGGAAGCAGATAACCTTGCGGCTTATGAAAGTTGGTTTGCAGGGCAGCTTGCCGATTTTACGGCAGCAGCTTCAGACCCTGGCGGTTGTTTTCCTCCTTTATCTATCACACCACAAACGGCTCCGGCATTTGTGGCGGGTTGCGGTGCGATGCCTGTGACCTTTTTTGCGTTTGATGCTTGTGGGAATATTAGTTCTGCGACAGCGTCTTTTGAAATTGTGGACAATTCTAATCCCATTACTATTACAGATGCGGATAATCAAAGCATAACGCTTCAATGTGATGGTGTGGGCGATGATCCACAAACCGTAATTCAGAATTACAGTGATAATTTTACGGTGGTCGATAATTGTGGTGCGATCACTTGGTCTAACAATTATGCGGGGCTTGCCAATGGTTGTGGTATGACAGGGGATGCAACGGTTGTCTATACCGTAACGGATGCCTGTGGGAATTCGGATAATATTACCGTTAACTTTACGGTGCAGGATTTGAATTCGCCCAATATCATGACAGGAGCGGTAGATGTTACGGTAGAATGTGATGGCAATGGTAATTTTGGAGATTTGACGAATTGGATATTTAATCGAGCCGGAGCGATTGCTCAGGATGTTTGTACCAATACAAATGATTTAATTTTAGGATTGAATGTTTCTTCGGATCCGACTACGGATGATCCGGCTACGGCATTGAATAATGCTATTGCGGCAGGT
>JAHDGC010000858.1 GCA_020627865.1 Saprospiraceae bacterium
AAGAATCTCCGGGATCAATGATGCCATTGTCATTTTCATCAAAATAAACTTGGCCGTCAATGGTGCCGAAAGCATCATAAACTTCAACAGATAAGGTGCCTGATGTTGCGGTGCAACCAAAAATATCAGTAAGCACAGCATAATAATCACCGCTTTCTTCAATGATTAAATCGGAACTAGTAGCCGACGGGCTGCCCAGTGGTGCATCATTTAAATACCATTGCCAAGAAGCGATATTCGGAATGTCTGGCATGCAAAGCGTATCCGGATTACAACGGGAGTGACAACCTTCTGGAATTTTTACAATATCTGGGCCTTCATAAATTTCGATTTCATTACTCTTGTTTTGACAATTGTTTTGGTTCCTTACGGTAACGGAATAAACACCCGGAACATTAGTGCTGATACTTTCTCCGGTGGCACCATTGCTCCAAAAATAAATATGATCCGGCATTGGATTTTGGATGCTGATGATAGCTGCTTCCCCATTACAAACGGGCCCAGCAGGATTGCTGGCAATGATTGGCGGGGCAGGTAAATCATAGATGGTAACGAGGAAAGGACCTTCAACAGCTGTACAACCCGATTGCATATCCGTGAGGGTAACGCTGAACTGGTGACTGCCTACGGATAGTAAATTATCCCGATCTTCCGAAAAGGCAATTTCACTAAAATTTTCCCCTGTACTCCATGCATATTCATAGGTTGGATTTTCGATCACTTCGAGGTGCACATCTTCTCCAAGGCAGGTGCCATAATTGTTATAATGATAATCAACGGGCTGTGCATATTCATTGTAATCTATGGCGCGGATGGTGCCAGCAGGAGCAGGCGTCACATCAAGGATCGCATCGGCAGGACGATGTTCACAACCTTGTGCATCATAAACTGTAACGGAATATACACCTGCTTCCATGACTGTAATAGAATTGTTATAACTATCGTCAGACCAAAGCCAAGAAGTACCTCCGGCAGGGGCGAGGAGCGTACTGGTTTCTCCCTCACAAATAGGCGAATTGAAATCAATTGTGCCAGATAAATTGTTGGGGGTAATTTCTACCGTTTGGGTGAAAGTTTGTTGACAACCATAAACATTGGTAACCGTTACACTAACGGGGAAAAGTCCTGCTCCTGAAAATTCGTGGAAGGTGTTGGCTTGTGTGGCCGTGTTCGCAGCTCCACTTAAAGGGTCGCCAAAATCCCATGCATATTCGGAAATGTCATCCGGACTTTGGGCCACGAATGCTAAGGCAACTTGCTCACAACTTAAAGTCGGAGGAACGAAATTCACACTCGGTAGGGGATGTACGGTTACAATTTGTTCCGCTGTTGAAGTACAACCATCTTCATGTGTAATCGTCAAGGTGGCGGTATAGTTTCCAGGATTCTGATAAATGTGTTCTGGGTTTTGATTGTTGGAAGTGTTATCAGTACCACTAGCTGGATCACCAAAATCCCAGTTCCACGCAGTAACATTTGTGCTAGGGATAAAGGTGGAAATATCTGAGAAAAAAGCGGCTTCTCCCGGACATGCATAGGAAACTTCAAAGTAAGCGGCAGCAGGAACAGTAATGACTTCTGCATACCACGATGAGCAAAAATCATCGGGGTTGTTTAGCAATGGCATGTTCCCTTGTATGTATGGAACATAGAATCCTGCTGCACTGAAAATGTGCGTTGGATTTTCTTCTGTAGAAGTGTTGTTGGGAGTGCTATTGGGATCATCAAAATTCCAAGAAATAGAACCGGATTGTACATTGGAACTATTGTTGGTGAAGTCCACTTCATTACAATCTCCCGGCGCATTAGCACTAAAATTCATGATGGGGCAAAAATCACCATGACTGGGAAGGGTGCAGGTTCCGCCAGTACAAACGATGATTGGTGTACACCATTCAAATACATTTATGGTGTTAGAAAGGGTAACGCAGCCATTCGCATCCGTCACTTCCAAATGGTAATCTCCAAATACATCAGCTACTGCTTGAACAGTTGTGCTTGAAATGGCAACATTGTCCCGATACCATTGATAACTGAGACCTTCATCGGTTTCAAGACCATAAAGGGTAGGGGGCTGATCTCCGGGGCAGTAGCCTGTATTATCCGGTGTAGAAATTCTGACATCAGGTTCTGGGAATTGTATAATATCAAACAATGTATTTCCGATGCAGCCATTGTTGTCTGTGACAATTAAGTCGTAAAATCCAGCGTTGAGGTTTGGGTTGGGATCGGTAGAAATTACGGTACCATTTTCATCTTTCCATTCATAATTGGCAAAAGGTGTCATTGTGCTGACACTAGCTTGCTCTCCTGGGCAAATGCCAACGGGAGCATTGACTGTTGGTGTCGGTAAATTGTTTACCGTAACTGTTTTGTTGGAAGAGTCGTTGCATCTGTTGAGGACAAGCTGAGCAGAACCCGGTCTTGTCCACAATACTTCTACATTTTCAGTATATTGTCCGTCAATAATGGTGCCGGCATCATAGGGGATGAAAGACCATTCATAGTCAAGATTTTCATAAAAAGTCGTACTATAAGTATTGGTGCCTTCTAGGCAAATTTGATCTGGGCCGTTGATGGAAAAAGTGCCTAGTGGGCTAACCGTTTGTGAGATGGTTTCTGACTCACAAGGCAAACCAGAAAGACTAATTTGGGCAACGGCAATTTCATAAGGCGGCGTATTTCCCCACACGATATTTACGGGATTACCTTCGGTTGTGTAGTTGCTGCCCCCATCAGTAATGTACCATTTAAATCTGGTCGTAAAAGTAGAAGAATTGGCAGTATAACTGTATCCTTTTCCGGGACAAATCGTGGTTTCGCCATCAATAGAATTGGGTGGCGCTGGCGCATCAATTATTTCTGTAAAGAAAGTATATTTTTCAAGGCAATAACTATTGACATCAACGATATGCGCTTCAATGGTGTAAATGCCGGGCGTGGATGGCCAGTTGAAGTTTGCGGTATTCGTTCCCGAAGCGGAAGACCAATAAAGGCTACCATCTGAGGCATAAACGAACCAGTCACAATCTGCCGGAGAATTATTGCTGGCTTTAAAAGCGTCATATTGAGCGGCTTCATTAATACAAACTTCTATCGGGCCGGAAGCATAAAACTCTCCTGCAATCGTAACATCAAGGGTTTCTTGTCCACCACATTCTAGGTAGCAATTGCCA
>JAHDGC010000859.1 GCA_020627865.1 Saprospiraceae bacterium
TGCTAAGCTTTTTATTTGATAATGTTCCAGAGACTTACGTTTCTGGCAAGGATATGCCGTTCCTACGGAACTCTTTCTATTTGAAATTTGATTCTTGAATAAAAGTCGTGGCCTGTAGAGGTCAATTGAAAATTGACCGAAAGAAATCATGATAATCAAGTTAATCCCATGAATCATGGTTCAGACTATTACCGGATTTATCAAAGAATCAAAATTTTTGCGAAACATCATTCCATCATTCCTTCGTTTCAATATGAATAGAAGTTTGCTGAAAATATACTTTGGGTTTGATGCCCCTGATCTTTTGCAAGGTTTTTGTCGGTTCTATAATTTTGGTATATCCATCTTCTTCGATAGTATTTAACGTAGGGAAATCTTTGGTGCTGGCCAAGATGATAAATGTCTCCTTGCCGTAAGGAGCAGCTACTTCATAGCCGTCCCCGATTTCTATTTGCTGGTTGATTTCTGTACTGTTGACGATTCGGTCTTTTTCCACCAAGATCATTTGGCCGTCCGCAAGCATGTAGAGGATTCGCAAGGTGCAGGGTTTGTTGACTTGGGTAAAAAGTTCGATGGTTTCTCCGGTTGCGAAGCTGACATTTTGGCTGCCCTCGTTGATGCGGGCGGAAAGAGTCAGTGCATTTGGGGCGCTGGATTGAGGCTGTGTTTTTGTTGGATTATTATTTTTGAAAGCATCCTGTTGTGTTTGGTTTGGTATTTTGGATGGATGTTGTTTTGAGGCTTTGGTTTTTGCGGCACCATCTTTCGATTGCATAGCAAGTTCTTTTGAAGGCTCTTGTTTATCCGGAGTCTTTTCTGTTGCTTTAGCATCTTCCTTCTTCTGTTTTTCCTGATTTATAATAGTAGGTTGATGCTGTGCCATGATTTCTTTATCAGGAGTTTTATTTGCTTTGGGTGCCATAATTTTTATCGTAGAAAAAACACCAATTATCAAACAAAGGAGCAAGGTCGATAAGGTAAAGAATTTCTTCAAGGCAGTATTGTGGTTTGAAGTATCCTTTACTGATTTGTGCTGTTGTTTTTTAGTCTTATTTGCTGCTGTTTCAATGGCTTTTATCTGATCCTCTTTTGGTGCCTCAAGAAGCTGGGCAATTTCCTTGCAAACAACCGTCCAAGCCTCATCCGTATTTTGCCACTCCGTATCTGTAACCGGCAGGATACGGCCTTTTTTATCCGGAATTGCCTGTAAGCCGCTTAGTATCTTATCCATCTGCCAGGTGCAATGACCAACAATGATCGGCACTAGTGTCGTTTGTCCCCTTTCCCTTTGTGCGAGGGCAGCTTTCAGTTCTTTTTGTTGGATAAAATCAGAGTTTAGACTGGATTTGCTGACGAGCATCAAGACGAGGTCACTTGTGGAGAGGGCTTCAAAAATTTTCTTTTCCCATTCCTCGCCTGGGAGGATATTGCCGTCATGCCACAGTTTTATGGCACGGTTTTGAATCAGCGGGCGGAGATGGAGAACAAGTTGTTGTTTATGCGCAAAGTCTTCTCGGGCATAGATAATGAAGGTTTGTAATGGTTGTGGTTTGGTCATGCATTATACATTTGGTTGTGCCAAAGATAGGGGAAAGTTACTATTATTTTGCTAGGGGCAAGAATTATTTTTTGGCTCTGCATCAAAATGCCTATATTTGCGTATATTCGCTAAAACACCTAATATTTTAATAAAATGCATATATTTCATCCACTAAAAAGTGATTATGCCTACCTCGATGAGAATGGTCAGGCGATCATGAAAGATACTGTTGCTTTTTTTGAAGAAAAAGGCAAAACCAAATTAACCGATGATGACCGGAATTTTGTCTGGTACGATGATTTTCTGACTTTTGTCAAAGAAAAGGAAATCTTTGCCCGTTTGATGACACCGGCCGGAGAAGGAGACGCAAATTCTCGTTGGGATACGAGTAACATTGCCGCCTTTACGGAAATTTTGGGCTTCTATGGTTTGTGTTATTGGTATACCTATCAGGTTTCTTCTTTGGGCTTGGGGCCGATCTGGATGAGTGAAAATAAAGCTGTTCGGGATCGCGCAAGCAAATTGTTAAAAGCAGGCCATATTTTTGCTTTTGGCCTTTCTGAAAAAGAGCATGGTGCGGATATTTATTCCAGCGATATGGTCGTGACCGAAGATGGAAAGGGTGGTTATGTGGCCAATGGTGGAAAATACTATATCGGTAATGCGAACAAAGCCGGCATCGTTTCTGTTTTTGGAAAGCAAGCCGAAAACAATGAGTACATCTTTTTTGCGGTAGATTCTCAACATCCTAATTACAAGTTGATTCGGAATGTGGTGAATAGCCAGTCTTATGTGGCCGAATTCCGTTTGGAAGATTATCCTTTGACGGAATCTGATATTTTGCATAAAGGAAAATCTGCTTGGGATGCTGCCCTGAATACCATTAATATTAATAAGTATAATCTCGGTTGGGGTTCTATCGGTATTTGTACCCATGCTTTGTATGAGGCAATTAACCATGCAGCCAATAGAAATCTTTATGGCAAGTTTGTTACGGATTTTCCGCATATTAAACGCTTGTTTGTAACAGCGTATACCCGATTGGTGGCGATGCGAGCCTTTACTTTTAGAGCGACGGATTATATGCGTACGGCTAGTGCGGAAGATCGCCGTTATCTTTTGTTTAACCCTATGGTGAAAATGAAAGTAACCACCGAGGGGGAACATGTCGTGAATGATCTTTGGGATGTGATTGCGGCAAAAGGTTTTGAAGGAGATACTTATTTTAATATGGCGGCAAAAGATATTCGGGCATTGCCTAAGTTAGAAGGAACGGTTCATGTGAACATGGCTTTGATTATCAAATTCATGCCGAACTATTTTTTCAATCCGGGTAAGTTCCCTGAAATTCCGGTTTATAACGAAAAGGTAAATGATGATTTTCTTTTTGCCCAAGGGCCAACTAAGGGCTTAGGTCGAATTCAGTTTCACGATTATAACAAGGCTTATGCATTATACGATCTCCCGAATGTGAATCTTTTCAAGGAGCAGATGAATACCTTCAAGGAGTCTTTGATGATGGCTTCTCCGACGGAAGCGCAGAAGAAGGATATAGATTTTCTATTACGGGTTGGGGAAGTATTTACCTTGATTGTTTACGGTCAGTTGATTTTGGAGTATGCGAAGTTGCATGATC
>JAHDGC010000031.1:0-2343 GCA_020627865.1 Saprospiraceae bacterium
TAAATTTTTGCTCTAAAAAAAGATGATCCATTATTAAGGTTCCTCCAAAGTATAACCTAACTTTGTCCTGGTGATTGCTCATTTAAATTAAAAGCTGCTTATCATGCATAAATTCATATGGATATGCAATAAATTAGGTGCAGCCAAGTCGATAAGAATCCTCCCCCTATCCCCCTCCCGAGGGGGAAATGGCCTTTCGGCATTAGAGCGATCTCCCCCTCGGGAGGGGGCGGGGGGAGGAATTGTGCAACCAGTAATTAAATCGTGATGAGTCATTTTATTCCTTATTCAATTTACAATTCCCCAGATATGTCGCATACTCAATTCATATTACGCACTATTAGTTTTATCCTTTGCTTTTCCTGTAGCGTTTCCGTTAACAGCCAGCGTGCGGAATCTCCGGAGGCATTCAAACAACGTGTCAGTCAACTCGTCAAAAATAAATTCAGAACAGATCCAGATTTCCTCCTAGACTATATCCGAGAACATCCCGAGGAAATAGCCCAATTTTTACATAACAAAAATATTACAACCCAAGTTATAAGAAGAACCGATGACAATCAAATCAACGATACTCCAGAGGCAGAATCCGAACTGCATGCAGCCATCAACCCTACAAACCCTGATAATATTATCGTTGCCGCGATGAAGTCCGACCCGAACGATTTCCTCGCCCCGCTGACCTTCCCGATTTATTATACCCATGACTTTGGAAACACTTGGCAACTCAGCAATTTTGACGGCACCAATAATATAGAAGGTATGCTCAGTGGTGGTGGCGATCCGATCGTAATCTTTGATGCCAATGGAACGGCCTACCTCACTTGGTTAACCCTAGAACTTGACTTTGCAAGTTTAACGGGTGTTATGGCATTACGCTTTGCCACCTCTACCGATGGCGGACAAAGCTGGACAGAAAACCCACAATATATAGATTACGGAAACATCACAGATTTATATACATTTAATGCGGATAAATTTGTAGACAAAGAATGGTTAGTCGTTGATGATGTGCCACAATCTCCATACTCAGGGAATATCTATATTGCTTATACCGATGTCGATCCGGCTAATTACGATTATAATATCAGCTTACGCAAAAAATTACCCGAAGCAGATACTTTTACAGACAGTTCTGTTCGCGTGAATACCGATAGTTATGTGCTTACACAATTTCCCAGCCTTGACACAGATGCTTCTGGAGTACTACATGTTAGCTTTGTTGGCTCCTTAGATGGTACCGACTTTGCCCTTTACTACACCAAGTCTGAAGATGGTGGGGAGAGCTTTTCTCCAGAAATTAAAATTTCAGATATTAGTTTACCTATTTTTTCTACAGAACCAACACCCTACATTTCAGGTATTACCAATCAAAGACTTTACCCTTGTCCACACCTTCGGGTAGACAATACCGGAGGGGTACAAGATGGTAACATTTATGCCGTTTGGACAGCCAATGGCATCAGCACACAAGTGACAGATGGCGCCGATATTTATTTTTGCAAATCCATTGATGGAGGTACGACTTGGGAAACACCATTCGTGGTAAATTCTGATATCAATCCAGTCTCCCATCAATTTTACCCTGCACTAAACATCAACCCCGATGGTAAAATCATTGTTAGTTACTATGATAGAAGGGATGACCCTAACAATCAAAACACTAATTATTATCTTACTTGGTCTGATGATGGTGGAGAAAATTGGGTCTTGGATATGGCTGTTTCTACCGAAGCTTCGGATTTTTCACAAATAGGTAGCAGCAATGGAGATTTCGGGATCGGAGAATATACCCAAGTGATCTCAACGACAGATTTCGCCATTCCAATCTGGTCTGATGGCAGGGATAACAATGGTAACATTGACCTTTATGCAGCCTTTGTAGCCTTTGAATCTAGTGCTATTCATTTGGAAGACTTTGGCACCATTAGCTCAAAATTCGGAATAACGGATCCATCGCCAAATCCGGTAATAAATGAGATGAGAATTAGTTTGCAATTGCAAGAAAGTTCTAATGTCGGCATTTCTGTTTACAACAAAGCAGGCTTATTAATAAAAGAAATCACGAATCAGCATTATGAATCGGGGCAATATGATTTTTCATATCATACAAATGGCCTTGCCAGCGGTGCTTATATTTTGAAAGTACATACGGACTTTGGTTTTAAGACCAAGCAATTTTTAGTGGTGAACAAACCGTAATTTTTAATCAAAAACAAAACCATGAAAACCTTAGCATTATTTATAACAATACTTTTACTAAACAGTTGTTCCAGTGATCATAACACGGGAAACAACGCTATACATGCTGGCATGAAAAACAATATGCAGTCCGATTATGCC
>JAHDGC010000031.1:2353-5406 GCA_020627865.1 Saprospiraceae bacterium
ATCCACGGTGGAGCAGGCACTATTCTCAAAGCAAACCTGAGTGAAGAAAAGGAAAAAGCAATTCGACAAACCTTGCAGGAGGCTTTGACAATTGGAGAAGATATTTTGAAAGCAGGTGGCAAAAGTATGGATGCTGTTGCACAAACCATTATCCATTTAGAGAACAGTCCTTTTTTTAATGCAGGAAAAGGAGCCGTTTATACGAATGCTGGCGGACATGAACTGGATGCTTCGATCATGGACGGTGCCTCCCAAAACGCTGGAGCCGTTGGCGGGGTAAGCACCATCAAAAATCCGATCTTAGCCGCGAGAGCTGTCATGGAAAAATCACCACATGTTTTACTGACGGGAGCTGGTGCTGATGCATTCGCACAAGCACAGGGCATAGAAACGGTGGAGCAAGATTATTTCCATACGGAACATCGATTACAGTCTTTAGAAAAGGCAAAAGAAGCAGGCAATAAAACCGGTATGATAAGCGAGAGTGAAGTGGATTATAAATTTGGTACCGTGGGCTGTGTCGCGTTGGACAAGTCAGGCAATCTCGCTGCCGGAACCAGTACTGGAGGCATGACCAATAAAAGGTATAATCGTTTGGGAGATAGTCCGATTATTGGTGCTGGCACTTATGCAGATAACAAGACTTGTGCGGTTTCGTCTACAGGGCATGGTGAGTTTTTTATTCGTTATGTTGTCGCCCATGATATTGCGGCACTGATGGATTACAAAAAGATGAGTCTTGATGCTGCGGCCAATTTTGTGATTAATGAAAAGTTGAAGGAGAAAGGTGGTAGTGGTGGCGTCATAGCTGTTGATCGGTTTGGGAATATTGCGATGCCGTTTAATACTGCGGGGATGTATCGGGGGTATGCGAAGCCAGGGGAACGTAAGGTTGATATTTATAAGTAGATGTTAGATCATTCGCTTCGCTCATTTTTAGATGTTAGATCATTCGCTAGCGCTCATTTTTAGATGTTAGACGCTGCTCTGCTAAAATTTAGCAGTTTGCCAAAACTCAGGTAAGGACGCGTCTGGCCTCTGATAGCAAAGCGATCTAAAATCTTGCTAAAGTTTTATTTTAAATTCTAGTTTTTCAACAATAACATGGGTATCCAATCTGCTATCATAAAACCATTTGCCAAGGGAATCAGCCGGAGTATCGAACGCTGGTCAAAACAAGCTATTTCCGCACAGGAAAAAATATTCCACAGGCTTATCCAACAAGCGAGACAAACTGCTTTTGGGAAGGAGCATCATTTTGATAAAATTAAATCCCACGATGATTTTTGCCAACAGGTTCCCATCAGGGATTATGAAGCCCTTCGTCCTTGGGTAGATCGGATTATTGCCGGCGAAAGCAATGTGTTATGGAAAGGTCGCCCTCGTTATTTCGCGAAAACTTCCGGTACTACTTCTGGGGTAAAATACATTCCCTTAACGAAAGAAAGTATGCCCAACCATTTCGGCACGGCTCGCAATGCTTTATTTAATTATTATGCCAAAACAGGAAAAGGCAAGTGGCTAGATGGCAAGATGATTTTTCTTTCCGGCAGTCCAGAGCTAAGTCAAAAAAGTGGTATCCCTACTGGGAGACTTTCGGGGATTGTCAACCATGTTGTTCCAGCGTGGCTCCGGAAAAATCAAATGCCCTCTTACAAAACCAATTGTATCGAAGATTGGGAAGAAAAACTGGATAACATCGTTGCCGAAACGTGGAACAAAGACATGCGCCTCATCAGCGGTATTCCGCCTTGGGTACAAATGTACTTTGAGCAACTTTTGGAAAAAACAGGCAAGCAAACCGTAAAGGAAATTTTCCCCAACTTTGAAGTTTTTGTCTATGGAGGTGTCAACTACGAACCTTATCGAGCACAACTCGAACAGCTCATGGGGGGCAACGTGGCCAGCATCGAAACCTATCCTGCCAGCGAAGGGTTCCTTGCTTTTCAAGATATTCCAGGCGATCCAGGCTTATTGTTAAATGCAAACTCCGGTATCTTCTTCGAGTTTATTCCTGCCAATGAAATTTTCAACGAAAATCCGAAACGGGTTTGGTTAAAGGATGTGGAACCCGGTGTCAATTATGCAATTATTATCAATAGCAATGCTGGTCTTTGGGGCTATAATATCGGGGATACCGTTCGCTTTTTAGAAACCAGTCCGCCAAGATTAGTGGTAACAGGTCGCATCAAGCATTTTATCTCCGCCTTTGGAGAGCATGTGATCGGGAAAGAGGTCGAAGAAGCCCTTTTGAGCGCTGCATCTCAACAAAATGTACGCATCACTGAATTCACAGTCGCTCCACAGATCAATCCACCTAAAGGCACACTCCCCTACCATGAATGGTTTATCGAATTTGATGAAGCTCCGAAGAATTTAACTACCTTTGAAAAGCTCGTCAATGATAACATGGTGAAACAGAATATTTATTATGAAGATTTGATTAAAGGAAAGGTTTTGGATACTTTGAAAGTTCGGGTTCTGCGGAAGGATGCTTTTAGAAATTATATGAAAACGCAGGGGAAACTGGGTGGACAGAATAAGGTGCCGAGGTTGGCGAATGATCGGGGGATTGTGGATAAGTTAGATGTTAGATGTTAGATGTTAGACCGTTCGCTGACGCTCACTGTCAGACGTCGTATTCGATAATGGAAATCATTTCGTGGGAGGAGCTGGTAGCAATGGGGCTTACAAAAAAAGGAAAGCCCCGGCGCGTGTGCTAGGACTTCCACTTTACAATTACAATAAAAACCCCGTGGTAAAAATTTCGTAAAAGGATCGTGTGTTCTCGTTTTATAGTAGCGTCGTAATGCTTACGACGTTTTGGATTTTATTTTTTGAGTAATCTAAAAGTTAAAAAAAGGAAAGCCTCGGCGCGTGTGCTAAGGCTTCCACTTTACAATTACAATAAAAAACCCCGTGGTAAAAATTTCTTTCGTAGCGTCGTAATGCTTACGACGTCTCCGTTTTGTTTCTGTTTTATTAAGCCTAAAAGTTAAAAAAAGGAAAGCCTCGGCGCGTGTGCTAAGGCTTCCACTTTACAATTACAATAA
>JAHDGC010000031.1:5506-16574 GCA_020627865.1 Saprospiraceae bacterium
CCTCGGCGCGTGTGCTAAGGCTTCCACTTTACAATTACAATAAAAAACCCCGTGGCAAAAATTTCCTAAGGGTGATTTGTTTTCGTGTTTATCGAATCATAGTTTAAAAGTTGCAAAAAAGGAAAGCCTCGGCGCGTGTGCTAAGGCTTCCACTTTACAATTACAATAAAAACCCCGTGGTAAAAATTTCTTATATAGCGTCGTAATGCTTACGACATTTCTCTAATATTTCAAAATCAATCTAGCTCATTTACTAGATAAAGCATTGTTCAAATTTTATAAAATCTTACTTCCTCATTTTCAGGTGAACAACACTTTTTTTATTGCTTAACTATCGTTGTTGCTTACACTTGCATTTTAGCCCAAATATGAAGCCATATCCAACCTTGTAGCGAGGATGTAGTGACAAGCAATTTTAACACCCTTCAAAAAACAAGCAATTATTTTTCCCTAATATGTTTTTGGTAGTCAAGCAGTTGCAAAATTCATACAAACTTCAAGGAGCTTGTGTATTTTTGTAGAGAAATTGATGTGTGACAGATTTGCGGCATCTTCAAAGCATATTTTTTCGTATATTTTAAAATAAAACAAAGTAAATCCAAAGGAAAATTTCACCACTGCTACTCTAAAATTCTCAAAAAGGTTAATTTCCCTTTATTCTTTACGATATAAAATCATATAACCGAATATGTCTATTCATCCGATGATAAAAACGACTCCGATTCTCACTTTTCACCAAGCGCATTTTGAAGAGAAACAAGACCAACTGGTTATTGAAGAACCATTGGAAATATTGCTTGCCTATCCGTACAAATCTAAAATAAAGCGAAAGACGCTATCAATTACAATGCGAACTCCGGGACAAGATGCGGCCTTAGCTATTGGATTTCTATTTTCAGAAGGCATCATTACAGATAAAAATGATATTACAGAAATCCAATACCCTGAATTGAATCAAATTTTAATTGTTTTAAGCAAAGATATTTCCAATAAAATGAAACAATTAAGACGTAACTTCTACACCAGCTCAAGTTGCGGCGTTTGTGGTAAAACATCTATGGCTTTGGTTACTCAAAAAAAACAAGTCGTTTCCAAAAATCCGGCTCCTAATATAAATCAGGAACTCATCAGGAGTTTACCCGAAAAATTACGAGCTAAACAATCTATTTTCCGAGATACCGGTGGCATTCATGCGGCGGGATTGTTCGAGGCCTCCGGAAACCTGTTGCATTGTGCAGAAGATATAGGTCGCCATAATGCTTTGGATAAATTGATCGGTCACTTTTTTCAACAAGATACTTTCCTCCTCGGGGCTTATGTCCTTGTTTTAAGTGGGCGAACAAGTTTCGAGTTGATACAAAAAGCAACCATGGCAGGCATCTCATTTATTATTGCTGTAGGGGCGCCTTCTAGCCTTGCGGTAGAAATGGCTAATGCGGAAGATATTACTTTGTTGGGATTTACAGGAAGGAAAAGATTTAATGTTTATGCAGGAAAAGAGCGAGTTTTATTGTAAAAAAGCAATAAATGCAATAAAAATTAAAATATATTTTCAAACACAATTCATTAATCGCCTATTTTTTAATATTTTTGGCAACTATTTCAAGCAAAGATCATCATTGCCGAAAATACGATGTCATTGCACATTAAATTCAAAGCTAAACTATTCACACCCCCAAGGAGATAGTTGCAAGTATATTTTTTGGACTAAAACCTACAAAACCAATCCACGATGAAATTTCGTTCCAAAATTGAATATTTAAAACTCCGAATAACCCATGAGAGTAAGCCTTCTGAAGGAGATTTATTGTATCTTGTTCCGAATTCATTTTACCAATCTATTGTTACCCAAAAAGATCTGGTAGAGGAATTTTACCAAGCGCTCACGACTCAGTTGCCGGCTAAAAAATCAATGGACAAGGAAAACGAAAGGAATGTCAGGTTGCAATATGCATTGGATTATCTTTTTAAATCTATTCCAAATCTCGATCACCAAAACTTTTTAGAAGAAGCCTTATCCTGTCTGGTTAAAAACCTACATTTTGATTTTACCATTGAGGATTACGAAATATTTTTCAAGTTATTCAAGGAAAATATATCTAAGCATGATCCAGATTGGAATGATAAAATAGAACAGGCTTGGTATACGTTTATAGAACGTGCTATTGATACTATTTTAAAACCAGTACAAGGGTTGGGCCGCAGAAACATGCAATAGGAAATCTAGTGTTTATAAAAATTTCGTAAATCTTGACTAGAACACCGTTTCATTACGACGCTATATCATATTAAATCTTTAAAACATAACTCTTTTATGAACAAAATACACTACTTATTCACACTGACTTTGCTTTTCGCTTTTGTGGCTTGCACGCCTAAAGTCCATGATGCAACTGTCAAAAAGGAGGAGGCAGAAAAGAAAATTGTCACCATTGCCAGTACCGGAACCGAAGCACCCGGATTGATCACCGTTCCAAATGATCCCCTGAAAGCAAAAATCCACACATTATCAAACGGGATGAAAATTTATATGAGTGTCAATAAAAATGAACCTCGGATACAAACCAATATTGCAGTCAAGGCCGGCTCCAAACAAGATCCAGCAGAAACAACAGGCCTCGCGCATTACCTAGAACACATGCTTTTCAAGGGCACCAATAAAATGGCTTCCCTCGATTGGGAGAAAGAAAAAGTGCTTCTTCAGGAAATCTCTGATTTGTATGAAAAACATCGCGCTACAAAAGACGACGCACAACGGAAGAAAATATACAATCAAATTGATAGTGTCTCCAACATTGCCGCACAATATGTAGCCGCAAACGAATATGACAAATTATTAAGCGGATTGGGTGCCAAAGGAACCAATGCATACACTTGGTATGAACAAACTGTTTACATCAATGACATTCCTAGCAATGAACTGGAAAAATGGATGGAGATAGAATCCGAAAGATTCAAAATGGTCGTCTTGCGATTATTCCATACAGAGCTGGAAGCGGTATACGAGGAGTTCAACATCAACCAAGATCGGGATTCTCGAAAGTCCAATAAAGCATTGATGGAAGGCTTGTTTCCTCACCATCCTTATGGAACACAAACCACCATCGGAACGGGAGAACACCTCAAGAATCCGTCCCATATCAAAATACAGGAGTACTTTAAAAAACATTATGTACCCAACAATATTGCCCTCATCCTTGCTGGCGATTTTGATCCGGATAAAGTAGTACAATTGGCAGAAAAATATTTTGGGAATTATAAACGTCAAGAAGTACCTCCATTTACTTTTGGGGAAGCGACACCAAGAACGGGCATCACAGAAACAGAAGTCTTCGGACAAGAAGCACCGTATGTAGATCTGGCATGGCGGTTTAATGGCGCCAACACCGATGATGCAATAAAATTGATGATGCTTAAAGGAATCTTGCATAACAACCAGGCTGGATTAATGGACATTAATATTAATCAAAAACAAAAGGCACTAGAGGCAGATGCATGGCACTGGATTTTTGAAGATTATTCCGTGTTCGGATTGTATGGCAAGCCGAGAGAAGGACAAACGCTAAAAGAAGTCCAACAGCTGATGATTGCAGAAGTGGAGAAAATCAAGGAAGGTGCATTTGACGATTGGTTAATGAATGCTGTGATTAAAGATATGAAGCTGGGAGAAATTCGTGCCAATCAATCCAACCGCGCAAGAGCCGGCACCATGACCAATGCTTTTATCTGGGGTATGGACTGGGAATATTATGTTAACCGGTTTGAACAACTGAAGGCTTTAACCAAAGCAGATATGGTACAGTTTGCCAACGAAAAATTAAAAGACAATTATGTGGTAGTTTACAAAAGAGAAGGTGAAAATAAAAATGCTGTAAAAGTAGACAAACCGGAGATTACTCCAGTCACTTTAAATCGGGAAGATAATTCTGAATTTTATAAAGCCGTTACGGAAAAAACCTCCAAGCCCTTGTCTCCTGTTTTTGTCGATTTCAAAAATGAAATTCAAACGTATACACTTGCCAATGGTTTGCAACTCGATTATATCAAAAATAAGGATAGCGAAACCTTTAGTATAGATTACATCATCGAGATGGGCAGCAATAGTGATAAAATGTTGCCGCTTGCTGTAAGTTACTTGCCTTATTTGGGCACTAATAAATATAGTGCGGAAGATCTACAAAAGGAATTTTTCAAACTGGGATTGAGTTTTGATGTGTACTCTGGTGCAGAAAGATCTTACATTAGCTTAAGTGGTTTGGACGAATCTTTTGAGGAAGGAGTTGCCTTGTTCGAGCATGTATTGGCCAATGTACAACCCGATCAAAAAGCACTCGACAATGTCGTTGCAGATATTCTTTTAAAAAGAGAAAATGCCAAGAAGGATAAATATACTATCTTGCGCAGGGCCATGTCTAGTTATGCGAAGTATGGTAAAAATTCCAGTTTCACAGATAAACTTTCTGCTACAGCACTCAAAGCAATCAAACCGGAAACGTTAACCGATAACATCAAGGCCATCAGCAATTATGAGCACCGTATTTTTTATTATGGTTCCAAAACATCCGAATCCGTAAAAACAGTGTTAATCAAACTACATGATGTACCGGAAAAACTATTGCCTGTTAAACCGGAAAAAGAATACAAGGAACTGGACACTAAAAGTAATAAGGTTTACTTTGTCAACTTCCCAATGGTACAGGCTGAGATCATGATGGTATCTAAAGGAACGCCGCAGTACAGCCCGGAGGAAGCAACCTTGGCCGGATTTTATAACAATTATTTCGGGTATGGATTGAGTTCTATTGTTTTCCAAGAGATTAGGGAATCCAAGGCACTGGCCTACTCCGCTTTTGCATTTTATGCTTCACCCAATCGTAAAGACCGTGCACACTATCTGAATGCCTATATCGGAACACAAGCCGACAAGCTTCCGGATGCCATTCCTGCCATGATGGAGATTGTAGAAAATATGCCGGTTTCTGAAAAGCAAATTGAAACGGCACGGCAATCTATTTTGAAAAAAATTGAATCTGACCGGATTACCAAAACGCAGATTTATTGGACGCAATTGCGCAATAAAAAATTGGGTATTGAGAAAGATAAGCGCGAAGATGTATACAATTTTATGAAGACTGCCACCGTCGATGACCTGGTCAAATTCCAAGAGCAGTTTGTAAAAAACAGGAATTACACGTTTTTGGTTTTGGGAGAAAAAGATAAAGTGGATATGGATTTCTTGAAAAAGATAGGGCCGGTTGAAGAGTTAAGTTTAGAAGAGATTTTTGGGTACTAATTAATGTAAGAGATTCAAAAGAAAATAAAAAACAGCTTTCAAGAAATGAATTCTCGAAAGCTGTTGGGAGAAAAATTAAGCGGCTTTTCATAGCGAGAAGTCGCTTAAATTTTTCGGGTAAAAGTAGTTTAAAGTAAAATTAGTTCAGGTTTGAATTTGGAACAATATGAAACTAAATAGACAATACAAAGGATTTTAGCCTACCCAGATATATCCGCCATCATTACTTTTGGCCTTGGACTTTTTAGCAGGCTTATTGTTGTCGTTAAAACTTTTTACTTTATTATCTTGCAATTTTGTTTTTATCTTCCTCATTTTCGTAGACAATTAAATAGAGTTAATAGTGTAATTTCAACATCAAAGGGCTTAAGTATTCAGTTAACCAGAAATAAACCATAGGTTGACTGAATGCATTTTTGTAATAAAGTGTGTGTGTTCAGAATTTGTTCATGTTGAAACAGGCTCGTAATACAACCTATTTTTTTCTACCACGTGGAAAGGAATAATGTTTTTGCTTATATTATCAACACTAAGCTGATATTGCTTTTTACTAAATATGAATTCAATAATGATGCCAAAATATAAGATAGTCCTCATATGTATAGAACATTAACATTATCTGAGCAAATAAGCCGTAGTCCTGTGACAGCGTTGATGGACGAGCTTTTCCAACAATGTGCTGTTCAGCTATCGGTCAAGCGAGATGAATTGTTAGACACCGAAATATCTGGTAATAAATGGCGGAAGCTCAAGTATAATCTTCTTGAAGCCCAAACCCAAGGGAAATCCACCCTACTCAGTTATGGTGGTGCTTTTTCCAACCATGTTTATGCTGTTGCGGCAGCGGGAAAAAAGTATGGTTTTAGAACAATATTTCTAATCCGGGGCGAAAAACCGGAGCATCCCAGTCCTACCCTTCGCTTTGCAGATTCGGTCGGGGCGCAGCTTCATTTTTGTTCTAGAAGTCAATATCGTGACTCGGATTTTTTGGATCATTTTGCACAAAAATTCGGGGATCATGTTTATGTTTTGCCAGAAGGCGGCAGTAACCCTCATGCGATCAAGGGCTGTACAGAAATTGTTACGGAGTTAAAAATGCAAATGGGAAAGCTGCCTGATTTTATATGTCTCAGTGCGGGAACAGGTGCTACAGCGGCTGGCATTATTGCCGCATTGGATGGTGCTGCACAGGTATTAATTTTTCCAGCACTTAAAGGAAACGGACTCGAAGAAGAGCTTACCAAAATGCTATTGGGCTACAAGGGAAAAAGTTATCGCAATTGGCAATTTATCAAGGATTATCACTTTGGGGGCTATGCCAAACATCAGCCTGCTTTAATCCATTTCATCAACGAGTTCAAAGGCAAGTTCCGTATCCCACTTGACCCAATTTATACAGGGAAAATGCTCTTCGGTGTTCTTGACTTGATTACACAAAATCATTTTCCGAAAGGCAGCAAAGTTGTCGCGATCCACACTGGAGGATTGCAGGGAATTGCAGGATTTAATGAAAGGTTTGGGGATATAATTAAATTGTAAATCGTAGAGACGCGATGCATCACATCTCTACGATTTACATAATTTTAATACGAAATACCGACTCGCCTTCCATCAACATATTTTACAATAAACGCTTTTTCAAACGCACTATACTGACTAACTTCCTCCATAACCTTAAGTGCCTCATCCCTAGAATAATAATCTGCCAACAACACCCTTACAAGTCCGCGTTCTATAATGCGCTCTGTATCCAACCGACCAAGATGTCTCACCCTGTTGTATCTTTTATGATTGGCATTAAAACTTTTCACAGCAATAATCTGCACCTTGTATGTTTTTCCAGACCGGATAGGCGCACTAGATGTAATCTCATAATCTTCTCCCCTAGGTTTGTAACGGATTTCTGGCTCATGAAAAATGGACTCTACCCTTTTCACATCGCTATTCGTCACACTAACTGTAGGAGATGGTGTATATGTTGTTGTAGATTGATAAGTATTTCTGGGTTTATACGGTTCCGTTTTTACGATTTCTGGACTAGTGTAGCTTGATGCAGTAGCAGTACTATGACTAGGCTGAGAAGGCTCCGGTGCAGTAACAGCCATAATTTTAGTTTGGTCTAATTTCGGTTCTGTATACACAGAAGCTACGGACGCAATTTTATTATTGCTGGCAGATATTTTGTCCAATGTAAAATCCCTATTGATACTGTTCCGTTCTCTATTCGTTTTAAAAGGATAAGACAATTCCATGTACCCTACTTTATACAACTGAAGTAAGTATTCCTTTTCCGGCAATAGCGAAAACGAAAAGGTACCATCTTCCGATATTTCAGATTGTAAAAGTCTTTCTCTTCCAGATGCATTCCGTTCATATAGTTCTGTGCTCACCTCATGCAATTCCGTTTGATCACTCGCCAAAATTTTCCCTGCGATCACCATATTTTCATTTACAATTCCTGAAGACGTAACCATAAAAATATCATCATCCGTTGTGGTAATTTTTTGATGACCAAACATGCGATTCGAGCTCAGAAAGCTTTGATTACCGGATTTTGTTTTGGTAAAGAAATAATCGTCTGCGGCAGAATTCCAAGGTAAGCCGATATTCTTAACTGCGGAAAAATTCATATCATTTTCCTGAGCCGAAAAAATATCAAAGCCCCCAAGACTCACTTGCCCATTGGAACTAAAAAAAATTTTTTGTTGCTCCGAATCGTAATACGGTGTGATTTCATCGCCCATCGTATTGATGCTGCCCGCGTTTTGGGGCAAGGTAAAATCCATTTCATCACTATCCAAACGACGACTCATATGCCAAATGTCCATACCACCTTTTCCGCC
Source organism: Saprospiraceae bacterium (assembly GCA_020627865.1). Taxonomy (GTDB): domain Bacteria; phylum Bacteroidota; class Bacteroidia; order Chitinophagales; family Saprospiraceae; genus JAHDGC01. The sequence goes on from JAHDGC010000031.1 coordinate 13,643, forward strand.
TTTTCTATTGGAAGAAAAAAGGAGATGCTCCATATCATCTTTATAAAAAACGAAAGGATGCGCATTACTGGTTTTCGGCATATTAATGTATTCCCTCAATTTTTCTGGCGCACTCCAGCCGTTATCCGAACGATGGGTCACATAAATACTACAGTTATCATCTTCGCCTCCGTGCCCAACAATATTTTTACATAATGTAAAATAGAATCGACGCGTATCTGGCGAAAAGCTACCGTTACAGAAGTGCGCATTGGCTATGCTCGGGAAAGATTCCGGTTTGATGGCCTTCGTCCATGCTCCACCCACCAATTGAGAACGATAGATACTGGATTTGCCTTCCATTGTAGAAGAGAAATAAACAATATCTTCTGAAAAAGGAATCAGTGCAAATTCTGCTTCATGGGTATTGACATTTTCATTGAGGTGACTTAATACTTGCGAACTTTCCTTCTCTTCTTCTGCCAGCTTCAAAGCATACTCACAACCTCGGATTTCGTTTTGCACAATAGCCGAAACGATGTTTTTATCATCACCTTGATAAGCATTTAAAAAATAAAGATATTCCTTGATCGCAATGTCATATTCCCCCGCTTGTTTCAAACTTCTTCCATAATTCAAGCCTGCCAATGGATCTTTCAGTCCATCTTTTATATTCTTATATATTCCCGCAGCTTTTTTATATTGCCGTACCTTGAAATAACAAAGCGCCGCTTTTTCTAGCAATTCATTTTTAGCAGTTTTCTTTTTCCATGCACTATGATAATGCTCTGCAGCATCTGTATATGATTTAGCCTTAAAGGATTTGTCTGCCAACTTAACATGTTGTTTCCAACTCATCGAATTTTGTGCATGTGTTGTTACAACTAAAAAAGCAACTGATAGTATTAATATAAATAATGATTTCATAAGAGCATATTTCGGGCAGATGAAAAATTTTAAGCACCCAGAGATTGACATCTCTGGCAATGATATGCCGTTCCTACGGAACTATCATTCTTTACAAAAGTTTGTTTATAGAATAATAGTCCTTTAAGAAATACGTTTTTTTGTAATAAAATGTTCGATGGTTCGTGGATAATAAAAATGTTCCAGACTTAATACTTTCTGGGCGATGTCTTCGGGGCTGTCCTGTTCGTCTAGATCACAGAATGCCTGTAGGATATAACTTCCTTCATCATAGTTTTCATTGACTTGATGAATAGTAATTCCGGATCTTTTTTCTCCAGCAGCATGCACTGCTTTGTGGACATGGCTGCCATACATACCTTTGCCGCCATATTTGGGTAACAAAGCAGGATGGATATTCACGATGCTGCCTCGAAAATGATGGACGATGTATTCAGGTATTAACCATAAAAAGCCTGCCAAACTTATAAAATTAATATTATATCTGTCAAAATGTATTAAAATTTCTTCAGATTTGTAAAAATAATCCCGATTGATAACCAATTTACCGATTTTGTACTGGTCTGCCAACCCCAATACTGCGGCATCTGCCTTATTGGATACAATGAGATTTACTTTTATGGAGGCATGTCCTTCAAAGTATTCTAGGATTTTACGGGCGTTACTTCCCCTTCCGGATGCGAATATGGCGATTGAGGTTTTGATGGATATAGATTTTAGTAGTTAGATTTTAGTAGTTAGATTTTAGGAAGTCTAGTGTCTAAAATCTAAAAGCGAAGCGATCTAAAATCTAAAAAAGGAGTTTCCCAAATTTAAATCTTTTCTTGGATTCTCCGTAGATCATCATTTTATTCTTGCTGATTTGCTTGCAAACTTTTGGTCGGGTAATCACACCTTCTTCCTTTCCACTAAAGAGCGGTGTCAGGTCTACCTCACCATTTGTACTTATGGTAGCGAGAATGATGGTCGAGCGACTTCCGTTAAATGTATGTCCGCCTTCAAAACCTGAAGCAGCATAATTTCTTTGACTATCATTAAAAATAAAGTAAAGTTTCTCACCGGTGATGGTCATAGCATAAGAAGAAAAGTAGCCATTGTCATTAACCGTTACCTGTCGTTTGGGAATACGGGCAGCCCATTGATGAGAACCATCCGGACGAATATTCAGCACGATAACATCATTATAATGGTACTCATACCGAGTGCGGAAATTTCCAGTATTGGCATAATTATAACGGCCAAATGTATTGTCATAATCCCGATACTCTTCTACAAAAAACTGCTCTGCTACCAACACGGCTCCCCCATCACTTCTGAGGATCAGTTCATCAAGTTTATATTCAAAAAGTTCGGGTTCGCGTCTAATATCATTTTTTACCTCTGCTGCCTGAGCCTTGCCCCTTTGTCTTTTAGACATATTCGCCGTTAAAAAATCAAAATCAAATTCCGTGAATTTTTCATCGACCAACTGTCTTTCCTGCACGGAGATTTTAGCAAAATAACTTCCTTTAATGCTGTAAGTTCCTTTTTCGGAATAAAAACCGGAACAAACGATGTCGCCTTTTTTGCCAATCCGAAAAGTCAGGTCTGTAATAAATTTTTGTGCATTCTTAATCCGATATTCTTCTGGTTCTGCAATCTCTTTGCGATACGCCAGAATAACATATTCGTAGGTGGGTAAACCTTTCCTACGGACCCTCACCCCGTCGGTATATAAGACGCCGAGGATGTAAGCATTTCCATTATTATCGACCCGATAGTTTTCAATCATAAAATCCTTACTAGCATAAGGCAACTCGATATCCCGACTCCAGTATTCTTTTAATTCCTTATTATAAATGGACAAAGCAAATCGTTCCCGCTCGTTACGCTTGACCGCAGACTTGGAAACTACCATAAACTTAGAACTATCCTTGGAAATATGGGTATCAAAATCACCTTTCCGGATACTCCCTCTTGCCATGGTCTCCCCAATTTTCACCATGTCAGACCTGAGGGAGAGTGACTTTCTCGAGACTTCTTGCGC
>JAHDGC010000031.1:16584-19626 GCA_020627865.1 Saprospiraceae bacterium
CATTTTTCCTTGAAGGGATTCCATCGAGAAAAGATAATTTCGCTTTTTGCCTTCATTGTGGAAAGAAGTCAGCATGTAGAACTTTCCATTTAAAACAATAAAGTCCTCAAATTCCATCCACTTTTTCTTGTGCTTTAAGGGCAACTCTTGCGCCTTGAGCAAGTTCATTTTCCCATTATATTTTTCTATAATGTACTTACTCCGTCCAGACCCCATTCTGGTTGCCTTTTTGCGCAAGGCATAAAAACCCGATTCACTAGCCGTAATCACTTTAACAAATCTCGAACTTGCCGGCTCGTTATATTCCTTGCCCCAGCTTACTGCTGGCATTTCCGATTGGGCAGCGAGATTCCAACATATTGCTACAATGATAAAAATAAGGCATTGCAATTTTCTCATGGCACAAATTAATTTTCAAGACACAAAACATTCCAGAGACTTACGTTTCTGCCTGCCTGGCAAGGCCACGCGCAGACAGGGCAAAGATATGTCGTTCCTACGGAACTCTATATAATTGAGTGCAACAAAATGGGTCTATTATTTTATAGTTAAAGGAAAATTGAGCGGAGGCAACCCCTCTGGGGATGTAGGAGATGCGGAGGCAGAATTTTCCTTTGCACCCGACTGTTATACACTATATTCAATCAACCTCTAATCTTTTTATAATCATTCGCTCTAGCGGCATCCATCGTTTTCATCATTCTTTCGACCTCCGACTTTTGCGTGGCTTCTGCTATTTTAAAAATTTCTATAATTTCGGCAGACTTTGCATTGGCAAACATCTGAACCGCCATGCTGTTGGGATATGCCCTGTTGACTTTAAATATTTTATCCAAAGCAGCTTTCAACGCCAACTTTCCCGCCTCGACATCATCCGCCATAATATCCAAGCCTCTTCGATGATAGCTGTACCAAGCTTCCCGCAGTTCTTTTACTTTTGGACTCAGCATATTTTCTGCCATCCAGTAGCGATTCCGATCACCATCAGATGCCAGCCAGCCTTTGGCAACCCCTTGGGGAACAACACTTACAATATCTTGTGCAGTTTGGAAATAGGTATCTCCTCCTTGAGGAGAAAAACTATCGTAATCTAGGCCTAAAACATAAAAAGCATAGAAAGAAAGCATAGCACTTAAATTATCGGCATAGCTGTTTTCTCGATACTCGATAGGCTGCAAGAGTTCATACCTAAATTTCACATCTCCATCCTTATGGGATAGCAATATGGATTCATAATTCGATCCGAAAACCGGCCTTACAGCCTGAATCTGGAGGTCTCCATTGAAGACGATTCCCCCGCCGTCCAAACTCTCTCCGGTTATATTGATTTGGATATTGATCTTTATCCTTTCTTCAAGGCTAAAATCATCTTTGGTAAACCGTTGATTATTCAGAAAGTTTTGGATCGCAACCTGCATCTCCTGGAAAACTTTTGGATCGGATTGGGCACCACTTGGTGGTGGGTTTACCCTTACTGAAGCGATGAATTCCTGTGCGTTAACGAAAGATAGCGCAGCAGTGAAGATGGTCAATAAAAATAGCTTTTTTATCATAATGGATAGATTTCGTAAGAAAGTAAAAAGGTGTAAAGTATAAAGTAAAAAGGGAACGAACTCTACAATGTCTGGAGCAGAATTTTCGCTTGAATGCCGAGCAATACATCTAATTATTGAGCTAATAACCAGAGAATTGAATAGGCTTAATTCCTGTCTGCGTGGCATACTTGCCAGGCAGGCTGAAAATCCAATAATCCTATGAACCTGTCTGACAAGGTCACGCAGCCAGATTCTGCTCCAGACAGAAAAGTTGCAAGAACGGATTACTCATCCCTAGATGCCAAAAGCTGCTCAATCTCGTTCACAATATCAACGGCCACCGCTTCCTTTGAGTTCAATTCAAATTTTTTGATCTTGTCTTCACTGAACAAGAGACTGATTTTATTGGTTGGCTTATTGAACCCAGCACCTTTATCGTTCAAGGAGTTTAGGACGACAAAGTCGAAGTTTTTCCTCACCAATTTTCCGGCAGCATTCGCCGTTTCGTTGGCCGTTTCGAGAGCAAAGCCGACATTTATTTGGTTTTTACGTTTAATTTTCCCAAGAGATGCAGCAATATCCGCTGTTTTTTCTAGCTCTAGGTCAAATGTATTTGTTTTTTTCTTGATTTTTTGATCCGCCACCACTTTGGGTCGATAATCCGCTACCGCAGCAGCCATGACAGCAATCTCCACCTCCGGATAAATTTTCAGGGCAGCTTCATACATTTCTTGGGCAGATTCTACCCGTATGGTTTCCACATTTTCATGATCGACCTGTAAGCGGGAAGGGCCTAAAATCAATTTCACGGTGGCTCCTTTAGCGGCCAGACGATCCGCGATAACGATGCCCATCTTTCCTGAGGATCGGTTTCCAATAAAACGAACGGGGTCTATCGCTTCGTATGTTGGTCCAGCAGTAACAAGGACTTTTTTCCCTTGAAATACACTATCAGGGACAAGTGCCGTTGTCAACATTTCCACAATCGCCTCCGGTTCTGCCATTCTACCATCCCCGACAAGGCCACTAGCCAACTCCCCATGTCCGACAGGGATCAGTTTACAACCAAAATCCTTGAGTTTATTCAGGTTTTGGACAGTAGACGGATGCTTCCACATATCCAGATCCATTGCCGGAGCAAAATAAACAGGGCATCTGGCCGAAAGATAGCAAGCCAGCACGATATTATCACAGAGACCATTCGCCATTTTCGCCAAGGTATTGGCCGTACAGGGAGCAATCACCATCGCATCGGCCCAAAGTCCTAATTCGACATGATTGTTCCAGCCATCTTCGGAGATGACTTCGCTATAAACGGGTTTCTTGGAAAGTGTGGAAAGTGTGAGTGGTGTGATAAAAGCTTTGGCCGCTTCTGTCATCAAAATTTGTACCTCAGCACCAGACTTGATTAAGAGACGGGTAAGGGAAGCTGCCTTATAAGCGGCGATGCTTCCAGTGATGGCCAGCATGATTTTCTTACCGTTGAGTGAAGGCATAGAATGGGTGA